>JAICSD010000112.1 GCA_025937075.1 Vicinamibacteria bacterium
GCCAGCGCGATGCCGTCGGGCTCATCCGGAGGGTGCCCGGAAATCGCGAGGAATGCCCACAAAACCCTCGCGGCGCGGGAGTCCAGCGGGGGAGTATTCGGGCCGTCCGAAACGGCTGGGGCAGCCGCGTCGCACAACTGGGCACGGCCGGTGCGAATGTAGGCAGATCTCAACCGTTGACAGCGCCGCCGTCCCGCATGTAACCTTTAATCCGGATATACGGATGGAAGCGGGTCGCACGGCTGAAACGGCGATATTCGAGGACCTGACGGCGCTCTCGGACGCGACGCGCAGCCGGATGCTGCTGCTGCTCGAGCGTCACGAGCTGACGGTCTCGGAGCTGTGCGCGGTCCTCCAGCTCCCGCAGTCGACCGTCAGCCGCCATCTGAAGACGCTGGCGGATGCCGACTGGGTCTCGTCGCGCCGCGACGGCACGAGTCGCTACTACACGCTGGCGCTCCACGAGCGGAACGCGTCGACGCGGCGACTCTGGAGCGTGTTGCGGGAGCACGTCGCGCATTCGGTGGGCGCCGACCAGGATGCGCGGCGGCTCAAAGGCGTCCTCGCGCGGCGGCAGGCGAAATCGGAAGAGTTCTTCGCGTCCGCAGCGGGCCAGTGGGATCGTTTGCGGCAGGAGTTGTTCGGACGCGCGTCCGCGTTGCACGCGCTACCGGCGTTTCTGAACCGCGACTGGACCATCGGTGATCTGGGCTGCGGCACCGGCGAGACGGCGGCCGCGATCGCACCGTTCGTGAAGCGCGTGATTGCGGTCGATCGCAGCGGGGACATGCTGCACGCCGCGAAGCGCCGCCTCCGCGATCAACCGAACGTCGACATCCGGCGCGGCGAGCTCGAAGCGCTGCCGATCGACGATGGCGATCTCGACGCGGCGATCGTGATGCTGGTGCTGCATCACACGCCGGATCCCGCTGCCGCCCTGAAAGAGGCGGCCCGCGTGCTCCAGCCGGGCGGCGCGCTTCTCTTGTGCGACATGCTGCCGCACGATCGCGAGGAGTACAAACACCAGATGGGCCACGTGTGGCTCGGCTTCAGCGCTGAGCAGATCGATCGGCTGCTCGCAGGGAGCGGATGCGACAACAGCCGGATCGTCACGCTGCCGGTCGATCCGGACGCCAGGGGGCCGGCGCTTTTCGTGGCTTCCGCCTTCAGGCGGAAGCAGGATTCGTAGCGCGGAACTTTAGTTCCGCGGATCGTAAGGAGCAATCAATGAGCACTGCCGTAAAAGAACTGCACGCGTTCGATGCAGCCGTGAAGGCCGGACGCGTTCCCTACAAGGTGAAGGACCTCGGGCTCGCAGAGCTCGGTCGCAAGGAGATTCGGCTCGCCGAGCACGAGATGCCCGGCCTCATGACGCTGCGGACCCGATACAAGGACAAGAAGCCGCTGGCTGGCGCGCGCGTCATGGGCAGCCTGCACATGACGGTGCAGACGGCCGTCCTCATCGAGACGCTGACGGATCTGGGCGCGGACGTCCGCTGGGTATCGTGCAACATCTTTTCAACCCAGGATCACGCCGCCGCTGCCGTCGTCGTCGGCAGGCCCGAGACAGGCGGCACGCCGGAAAACCCGAAAGGGACCCCCGTGTTCGCGTGGAAAGGGGAGACGCTCGAAGAGTACTGGTGGTGCACGAGCGAAGCGCTCATGTGGCCGGACGAGGGCGGACCGAGCCAGATCGTGGACGACGGTGGCGATGCGACGCTGCTGGTGCACAAGGGAGCCGAGTTCGAGAAGGCGGGGCGCGTGCCCGACTTCGATCCGGACAAGGAGCCCGAGGAGTGGGGCGTGATCCTCGATCTGCTCCGCCGCGAGCTGAAGTCCAACAATGGGCGGTGGACGAAGGTGGCAGCCGATATCCGCGGCGTCAGCGAGGAGACGACGACCGGCGTGCACCGGCTGTATCAGATGATGGAAGCCGGCACGCTGCTGTTCCCGGCGATCAACGTCAACGACTCCGTCACCAAGAGCAAGTTCGACAACATTTACGGCTGCCGGCATTCACTCATCGATGGCCTGAATCGCGCGACCGACGTCATGCTCGGCGGCAAGGTGGCGGTCGTGGCTGGCTACGGCGAGGTCGGCAAGGGATGCGCGCAGGCGCTCCGCGGACAGGGCTGCCGCGTCATCATCGCGGAGATCGATCCGATCTGTGCGCTGCAGGCGGCGATGGAGGGCTACGAGGTCAAGCGGGTGCAGGACGTCGTTGAAACGGCCGACATCTTCGTCACGGCGACGGGCAACCTCAACATCATCAGCGTCGACGACATGGCGCGCATGAAGCACAACGCGATCGTCGGCAACATCGGGCACTTCGACAACGAGATCGACATGGCCGGCCTGAAGAAGCGCGGGATCGAGCGGATCAACATCAAGCCGCAGTACGACGAGTTCCGCTTCCCCGACGGCCACAGCGTCCTGATCCTCGCCGAGGGACGGCTCCTGAACCTCGGGTGTGCCACAGGGCATCCGAGCTTCGTGATGTCCGCGTCGTTCACCAACCAGGTGATCGCGCAGCTCGAGCTGCACCAGTACAGCGGGAAGTACGAGAAGAAGGTGTACATCCTGCCGAAGCATCTCGATGAAGAAGTGGCGCGGCTGCACCTGGATCATCTCGGCGTGAAGCTCACGAAGCTGACGCCCGAGCAGGCGCAGTACATCGGCGTGCCGGCCGAAGGGCCGTACAAGCCCGAGCATTACCGGTATTGATGCGAGCTTCCGCTTGAAGCTCTGATGCTATCGATGCGGGACTTGGGAGTTGGGCGATTGGGAGTTGGGCGTTAGCTTCAGCTCCCGCGTCAACCACTCGACGCGATCGCGGGCGGCCTCTGCGCTCAGCTCGTGCTCGGCGTTGTAGTACTTCACCGTCTTCGCATTCCCGGCGGCCTTCGCGAGCGCGGCGGCCGCTTCCTTCGAGACGAACTTGTCGTTGTTCGCGAACTGCAGCAGGATCGGCCGGGGAGCGATGTGCGGCAGGTACTTCACCGGATCGAGCGGCGCGAGCTTCGCGATGAAGCGCTCGCGCGCGGGCCCCTCGCGCTTCGGCGTATAGAGGAACCAGTCGCTGAACGACTGCGTGCCGGCCATGAACACGAAGCGCGACACGCGGCGGTCCGCCGCCACCGCCAGCGCGCCGTACATCGCCCCGAAATCATGCCCCACATACGCCATCCGCGCGGCGTCGAGGCTGGGCTGCTGCAGCAGGACGTCCAGGGCGCGCCTCAGGTTCTTCACTTCCTGCACCGACATGTCGTAGTCGCGCTCGCTGTTGCGATTGGGAAACCACGCCGGCTCGGACCAGGGCGTATCGATCAGCAGCGACACGGCGCCGGCCCGCGCGAGCGCGATGGCGTCAGCGAGGAACTGCGTCCGGTTCGACGTCGCGTTGGGCGGCCCGTACCAGTGGACGAACAAGATGCCGGGGCGCCTGCCGGCCGTCGGCTGCGCGGGGGCCACGATCGTCGCGCCGTTGCGGGTGCCGTCCGCCTGCGCGTATGTGATCTCCCGGACGGCCACGCCCGTGCGGTCCGCCGACGCGGCGGGCCGCACGTTGATCGGCCGCGACGCGTCGTATTCGAACGACGGAGCCGGAGCCGGCATTTGTGCCGCCCCCAGCGCCGCAATCGCGACCGTCAGGATTCTGAGCATTCTGGCGCAACGATATCAGCATCAGGGGAGCAGCGTCCGCTGGCCGCCAGCCGCAAAGGGACCACAGGAGACCAGGAGATCAGGAGAGAATACGTTGAGCTCCTGATCTCCTGAACTCCTGTGATCCGTTCTGCTGGTCTCCTGATCTCCTGTGCAGCGATCGTGCTGCTGGCAGGCTGCACGCGTGCGTATGCGCCGACGCACGACATCAAGCCACGCAACGTCATCCTGATCACGATCGACACGCTCCGCGTCGATCGTGTGGGCCACGGGCTCACGCCGTCGATAGACGCGCTCGCGGCGCGGGGCGTCCGCTTCACCCATGCCCGGGCGGTCGTCCCGCTCACGCTGCCGTCGCACACGGTGATCATGACGGGCGCGCTGCCGTCGAAGACCGGCGTGCGCATCAATGGCACAAGCGGCCTGACGCCGGGGCACCCGACGATAGCGCGCGTCCTGAAGGACGCCGGGTATCGCACCGGCGCGTTCGTCGGCGCCTACGTGCTGGACCGGCGGTTCGGCCTCGCGGACGGCTTCGACGTGTACGACGATCGCGTCCAGCGGGATCCGAGCGGCGCGATCGCGCTCGAGGCGCAGCGCCGCGGCGACGCCGTGGTCGACGCCTCGCTCCAGTGGCTGACCGCTTCGAATCAGACGCCCTTCTTCATCTGGATCCACCTGTACGATCCGCACGCGCCGTACGAGCCGCCGCCCGACTACCTGGCGCGCGCGAAGAATGTCCCATACGACGGCGAGGTCGCGTTCGCGGACGCGCAGGTCGGCCGCGTGCTCGACTGGCTGAAATCGTCCGGGCAGGAGAACCAGACGGCCGTCGTCGTCGCGGGCGATCACGGCGAAGGGCTCGGCGATCACGGTGAAGCAACGCACGGGATGCTGCTCTACGACTCTACGCTGCGCGTCCCGCTCGTCATGGCGGGACCGAGTCTCGCGGCTGGCACGCGCGATGAGCCTGTGTCGCTCGCGAACCTGGCCGCGACGCTGATTGGCTGGGCCGGCGTTCCCGTGGCGCGCGGGATGCAGCCGCCGTCGCTGCTCTCGGCGGACAAGGCCGGCGAAGTGGTCGCGGAAACCGAGTATCCCCGCAGCGCCGGTTGGCACGCGCTGACGGCGCTGGCGGACGATCGATGGAAGCTGATCGTCTCGTCCGAACGCGAGCTCTACGACCTCGCCTCGGATCCAGGCGAGACGCGCAACGTCGCGGCGTGGAAGACGTCCGTGGCCGACGCCATGTCGAACGCGCTCGGTGCCGTAGCCCAGCCAGGCCCTTCTTCGACGTCAGTGCCGCCCGACGCCGCCGAGCGCCTGCGCGCGCTCGGCTACGTGTCTGGCGGGCCGCAGACGCCCGTGTCGGAGAAGGCACCGAATCCCGCGAAGCACATCGCGGCGTGGAACACGTTCGAGAAGGAGCTTGGCCGATTGACCGCGGGTGACGCCAGACGCGCGCTTCCAGGACTCGCGGCGCTGGCGCGATCGTCGCCAGACTCGCCGCTCTTTCAATCCACCTATGCCCGCGCGCTGAAGGGGACAGGGCGTGTGCAGGACGCGCTGGTCATCTATCGCAAGCTGGTCGCGCGCTGGCCGGGCGACGCGTCGCTCTATCATGACCTCGCCGTCGCAGCGGAGGCAGCCGGTCAGCCGAAGGAAGCCGCGCGCGCGGAGCAGGCGGCGCTCGCGCTCGAGCCGTCCAATCCCGCGGCAGCGAACGGTCTCGGATTGATCCACGTCGAAGCCGGCCGAACGGCCGACGCGATCAAGGCCTTCGAGCAGGCGGTCACAGGCGATCCCTCGAACGCGGTCTTCTGGACCAATCTCGGGAACGCTCGCCGCGATGCGGGAGATACGGCCGGCGCGGAGCAGGCCTACCGCACGGCGCTCGACCGCGATCCTCGATCCGCCGACGCCGCAAACGGGATGGGCGTGCTGCTCGTGCAGGCCCATCGCGCGCAGGAGGCGATCGGCTGGTTCCGGCGTGCGCTGGCCTCATCGCCGCAGTTTCTCGAAGCGCGGCTGAATCTCGGGATCGCGTACCAGGAGAGCGGCGCGAGGGATCGCGCGGCGGAAGAGTATCGCCGCGTGCTGAGGGATGCGGCGCCGACGTCCCGGGAACATTACGCGGCCAGCTCGCTGCTGCAGCAGAAATAAAAAGGGCTGGCCCGCGGATGCGAGCCAGCCCCCTCCTCCCGATCGCGAATCTCGGTGGCTAGAACGTGAAGCGGAACCCGATCTGACCCACGCGCTGCTCCGGCTGTCCCGCGTCACCGGCGAATGCGTTCGGCGTCAGGAACACCGGATTCGCCGAGTGGTTCGCCAGCGTTCCCGTGAAGAACCGCGTGGACGAAGCCGAGCCCGTATTGAACGCCGGGTTGATCGAGTTGAACATGTTGAACACCTCCCCGAACACCTCGATGTTCATGTTGCTGGGCAGATGCAGCGACTTGGAGACGCGCAGGTTGAACTGCGAGAGGGCCGCGCCACGGCCGCAGTTGACCGTTTCGCATGCACCCATCTCCTTGAACGACGCGTGCCCCGCCGAATCGATCCCGGTGTAGCGATACGCTGTGGAGAAGATGTCGTTGCTCACGCCGTCGAGGTTGTTGTCGTACCCGTACCAGATGTGCGCCGGCAGCGCCGACCGGAAGCGATAGATCGGCGACACCGTTACTCCACCTGGCGCCTGCCAGATCGCGCTGACCGTCACCTTGTGACGCGCGTCCGTGCGCGCCGCCGGACCGAAGTCGATGGGCGTGAGCGGATCGAAGGCGTTCTGCACGAGGTTCGTCGTCAACTCGTCGACGCCGAGACCGCCGTAGCCCTCTGCCTTCGACAGCGAGTACCACGCATTGAGCTGAAGGCCGTGCTGCATGCGCCGGCGGACGCCGAAGTTGATCCCGTTGTACGTGCTCGCCCCGATGCTCATGTTCATCGTCGGGTTTGCCGGGTTCAGCGGCAGATCCGCGTACCGCCGGGCGCCGTTGTTGATGCGCACGTTCAGCGGCCAGCGAACGCCAAGATCGTGTCCCTTGACGTTCACGTAATCGATATCCACGACCGTCGCAGGATCGAGCTCGTGCGACCAGCCCACTGACGTCTGCGCCGTCCACGGTTGCCGCACTTCCGGCGCCATCACGTTCGAGCTGAAGAACGGGCCGTTCGGGTTGACCTCGTTCTGGCTCGCAATATTGGAGATCGGCTGGCCAACCGTGAAGAAGCTCCCGTCGGGGTTCTTGATCCCCGCGGTGTTGCTGACGCTGAAGATGATGCCCGATCCGCCCTGGGCGCTCAGGCCCGGGAAGAGGATGTTTGCGTTCGTGTAGCCGAAGTCGTAGTACACGCCCCAGCCGGCCCGGATCACGTCCTTGCCGTTACCGTGCAGGTCGTACACCGCTCCGATTCGCGGCTGCACGTTGTTGTAGTCCTCCGTCGCCTTCTTGCCGAACTCCTCGAACCCGGGAACGCCGTTGAAGCGGCCTGCCGCGGCTGCCTGTGTCAGGACCTGAAAGTTGTTGACGCCGGACTGATCGATGTTGAAGCCAGTAATGAGGTCGTAGCGCACGCCGGCGTTGACCGTCAGCCTGTCGCTCAGGCGCCAGTCGTCCTGGACGTACGTCGCGAACTGCTTCATGGGCAGGTTCGCAGAGGCGCCGGGCTTGTTGCGCGACACCGCGCTGATCGGGCCGTTCAGGTCGTTGGTCAGATGCGTGTACGCGTAGTCGGAGCTGCCCGAGGCGAACGTCACGTACAGGTGCGGCTCGTTGATGAAGTTGACGCCCGCCTTGAAATCGTGGCCCAGACCGCCCGCGCCGGTGAGATGCCACGAGAAATCGTCCCGGAACTGCCACTTCTTCTGCTCGGTGGTCTGCGGCGTGTTCGTGTTGTACCCAATCGCGACGGCGTTCGGGAACGTCTCCTGCGGCTTCTCGGTGCGGGCCAGGATTTGGTTGCCGAAATCCGCGTACTGAAAGATGAACTCGTTCAGCTTGGCTCCGCCCAGCACCCAGTTGTGATTCAGATTGACCGAATTGAACTTGTTGGTGCTGTCGCCCCAGTTCTCGGGGAGCGAGCGGGTCGTCGCTCCATAGACCTGCGAGTTCTCGTTGCGGCCGTAGCGCACGGAGAGGTAGTGCGAGGCGTTCAGGTTCGCCGACACCTTCCCGGTGAGGAGCGTTTCGCGATACGGCGTGGTGTAAACCTTGCCGTCCTCAGACGGGAAGAGACCGAGCGTCGTGACCGACTGCGTCGTGTCCTGCTGCGTGCGCTCGAACGCACCAAAGTAGTGCGCCTTGTTCTGCACGATCGGACCGCCGAACGAGCCCCCGTACTGATAACGACGATAGTCCTGCTTGTCGACGTCGTTCAGCTTTTCGGTCTCCGTCCGCGCGTTCATCGACTTGTCGCGGAACGCCGTGAACCAGCTGCCGTGTGGATCGTTGGTGCCGCTCTTCGTGACGATGCTCATCACGCCGCCGTTGCTGCGGCCGTACTCGGCCTTGTAGCGCTGCGTGACGAAGTTGAACTCCTGAATCGCCTCGAGCGGGAACAGCTGCAGCAGACCTCCGACGGTGTCGTCGTTGTTGTCCCCGCCGTCGATCTGATAGTTCACGTTGCGGCCGTTGCCGCCGGCGATCTGGGGCGAGAACTGCGTGCTCTTCGTCGGGTCGCTGTGGAAGCCGAGGCCGACGCCGGGAATCGTCATCGCCAGGTTCGCGAACTGCCGTCCGTTGAGGGGCAGATTCTCAATCCGCTGCACGTCGACGACGCCGCCGACGGACGAGTTGCTCGTCTGAATCAGCGGCGATTCGGCCGTGACACTGACGCTTTCCGACACGCCGGCCACGGTCATGTCGACGTTCGCGTCGACAGTTTGGCCGACGTTCACAACCAGCCCCTTCCGCTCATAGGGGGTGAAGCCAGAAAGTTCCGCGCGCAGGTCGTACGTGCCCACCGGCAGCGCGTTGAGGCGGTACACGCCTTCCGCGTCGGTGACCTCGGACCGTGTGAACCCCGTCTCGGTGTTCTTCGCGGTCACCGTCACCCCGGGCACCGCCGCTTTCTGCGCGTCGACGATGCGCCCCTGAATGTTGCCGGTCGTCTGCTGCGCGAATGCGGGGGTCCCCACCGCACACGCGCACAGCACGATCATCGCAACGATGATCTTCTTCATGCCTGTCTGGCCTCCAAAAGATGTTGTGGAACTCGGCTCCGAGCCGTTGGGACGAGTGCCATAGCAAGCGGCACACCACTCATCCAGGGACGAAATGCGCGGGTAAGCTGTTGAAAACGCTGTCTATAGGGGCAGTCGGCGGAAAACTGTGACGAACGGATCCAAGGTTCCGGTTCGGTTGGGGACGAAGATACGGTTTTCCGTGTCGGACGGTCTTGCTTAGCGGACCGCCGCCAGCAGCCGCTCGACTTCCGGCCGCTGCGGCGCGTCTTCCGGCAGACGCCGGAGCAGTTCTGCGGCCTCTTTCGCCGCCTCCGCCTGGCGCCCCGATCTCGCGTACGCAATCGCGAGGGAGAACCGCGCCTGGTGCAGATCCGGATCGAGGGTCAGAGCTAGCTGAAGGTAGGGGAGTCCTTGCGCCGGGCGTCCGTGATCCGACAGCACGATTCCGAGATTCGCGAGGACGACGGGGTCATCCGGGTCGGCGGCGTTCGCTTTCCGGAGCGTTGCCTCCGCCGCCAGTGCGTCGCGTGCGTCAACCTGACAACCTGCCAAACCAAGATCGGCGTCAGCGCCCGGCAGGCGCGCGGCAATCGCGCGCGTAAAGAAAGGTATGGCGTCGCGGCAGCGGCCGCCGTTCATGAGCACGTAGCCGAGGCGCACGTTGGCCTGCGGGTTGTCGGGATCCTCGCGCAGGATCGCGCGAAGCGTCTGTTCGAGCGCGTCGCCGTGCAGCTCGCCGGACGTGACTTGCGCAATGCGTGCGGCTTGCGCGCGGCGGTCCTTGGGATCAGGGCGCGTGCCGATGCGATCACCTCCACCGGAGACATACCCCAGCGCCTGCAGCCGCCGCTGCGTCTCGGGATCCGCCGCTGATGCAACGGCCGGCAGCGTCGCCGGCGAGATCGCGCCCACGCGCCGCGCCATGTCGGCGGCGCGCTGGGGCTCCTCCTTGATCATGTTGCGCGTCTCGCCGGGATCGCTCGTCAGGTTGTAAAGCTCCGGTTCAGGTGCGGCGATATATTTCCAGCCGTCCGCACGAATGGATCGAAGAGGGCTCCAGCCGAAATCGAGCAGCGGCGCGAACGACTCGGCGTAGATGCGGCGCGGCGCGAGGTGTTCAGCCGACAGCGCCGCATGGAGATCGACGCCGTCGGCGTCGAACGATCCAAGCTGCGCGAGCCGCGCGAGCGTTGGCGCGACGTCGACGAGCGAGACCTCGTCAGCGACCCGCGTCCCGTGCGGCAGGCCGGGACCGGCCATGATCAGCGGAACGCGCAGCGTGGTGTCGTAGACGAACACGCTGTGGCTCACTTCGTCGTGCTCGCCAAAGGCTTCGCCATGATCGGCCGCGAACACGATCAGCGTGTTTGCTCGTGCATCGCGCAGGCCCTCGAGCAATCTGGCCGTCTGCCGATCGGCCTCCGCGATGTCCTCGTCGTAGCGCGCCGCCGCAGGGCGCTGCGCATCTGTCGGATCCGCGGGATTGCCGTACGGCGCGTGCGGCTCGAACAGATGAACCCACAGAAAGAATCGATCGCTCCGATGCTGATCGAGCCAGCCGAGCGCGTCGTCGACGACCATGCGTCCGGCACGCTCGTTGGCCAGCCGATCGTCGGGTCCACGCGGCATGCGATCGCCGTAGGTTTGAAACCCTTTGTTCAGGCCGAAGCGGCGATCGAGCGGGAACGCGCCGACGAAGGCGGCGGTCGCATAACCCGCCGCCGCGAACCGTTCGGCGAGAGTCGGTCGTTTCGGATCGATCCGCATGCCGTTGTCGCGCGCGCCGTGGCCGGGCGGATAGAGCCCGGTCATGAGGCTCGCGTGCGACGTCAGCGTAATCGGCGCGGCGGCATACGCGCGCGTGAACAGGACGCCGTCGCGGGCGAGCCCGTCGAGGGCGGCCGTCCGCGCCGCGGCATAGCCATACGCGCCCACACGATCCGCGCGCAGCGTGTCGATCGTGATCATGACGACGCCGCGGATCGGCGGCGGTGGTTGAGGAGAGGTCCCGCCCCGTCCACAGGCCGTGGA
>JAICSD010000552.1 GCA_025937075.1 Vicinamibacteria bacterium
GAACGTCGGCGAGATCGCGATTCCCAAGTACACGCCGGACTGATTGTCAGCGCCGAGCGCCCAGGTGCGCGTGGAATCCTGCGCCAGCGCACCGTGCGCGGAGCCGAGGACGAGCGACGCTGCCAGAATGGCCTTCAAGTGGCTTATCATGGGGTCTCCGGTAATGGCCGTTCGCCGTCGGGCTCCGATGCCGTTCGGCTGTGAACCAGATTGGTGTGCCGTTCACAAAGTATTCACGCCATCGCCTCGAGTGCTTTCGTGCCTCGCGACATCCTCTGCTCCTCCGCGTCCTCTGTGGTAAAACCTTCCGTAAGCTGTGCGCACGGGGCTTCATCGCCAGAAAGGAATCACCCACGGCGCCGGCGCCGGCGTGCTTGGCGACGCATCCGGTGAGGGCACCTGCCTGACGGTGATCACGTGTTGCCCCCGGGCGAGACTGTCCGCGGGGATGTACGCGATGACGCCCTTGATCCCCGTCCCGGGATGCTCGTAGAAGCGATACTGCAAGTCGGGGCGTGGCGCGCCGTCCACCGTCACCCCGTGAATCCGCCCCAGACACTCGAGCACCGGGATCGCCGCGCTGTCGGGCACCGGCGCGTCGGTGCCGACCTGGAGCCCGCGCGACTGGAGTGGATGCAGCCCCGGACACCTGTTCGCGATCGCCGTGTTGTACCGACGCGGAAAGTACGGGATGAACAGCTTGACGTACGAGCCAGTGATGATGTCCGACTGAATCGACGGCGTCCGCGCGTAGACGTCGCCGGGATCGCGCTGGCTCTCGTAGAAGCGATAGTCGACACCGAACCGGCTCGATGGGCCGAAATAATCGTAGCTGTTGAACGACAGCATGTCGTTCCGCGCGAACCGCTCCCCGATGACGAAGAGAAGAATCCCGAACAGCGAGAAATAGAAGACCGCCATGATCTTCTTCCGTCCGACGTTTGTGAGCAGCGGCACGAAGATCGGGCTGATGACGCCCTGGGCGGTTCCGCGGTAGGCGAAGATCACCAATCGCCGGATGATCCGCTGTCCGCGAGGTCCGAGCCGCTGGCCAAAGCGACGATCGACGAGCGTCGTCACCGCCGGGATCACGGCCGTCAGCCCGGCGAAAACGAGAAAGATCGTGTCGGTATGCTTGCCGCCGAGAAACGCGTGCGCGATGCCGAACGCGACGAGGCTGTAGAAACTCGTTAGGCAGACGGTGAACGCGAAGAGCAGGACGAGCAGGAACGCGAACGAGAAGATGACGCTGCAGAAGTTGTCCGTGCGCGAGATGATCGCCGGAAGCGAGACGAGCCGCTCCTTGTAAACCTCGAGCCCCATCGGCCCCGAACGGAAGTTCTCCCATTTCACACCCTTGGGAAACACGGAGTGGAGGCCGACGAGCCCGACCCAGTACGCGCGCGCCACGAGGTGCACCACGAACGACGCCGTCAGTGCGTAGACGATCGCCCTCACATAGATCTGCACGAACAGCAGCACCGACAGCATCGTCGACGTCGCGTGCGGCTCGACGCGCGCGAAGAACCCGTTGAGCAGTGGCGGAATCTGAAAGAGCGCGAACAGCACCGCGCCCGAGATCAGGAGCTCGAGCTCCCAGGTCGGGCTGGTGTCGGGCACACCGGACGCCGCGAGCTCCACGTCACTCGGTCCGGCATCGGGCGGTCGGGAAGA
>JAICSD010000532.1 GCA_025937075.1 Vicinamibacteria bacterium
GTTCATCACGTAGATTTCGGGATTGCCGTCGCGGTTCGACGTGAACGCGATTTTCGTTCCATCGGGCGAGAACACCGGCAGATAGTTCTGCTTCGTCGGCGTACCATCGGCCGGTGTCTCGAGCCGCCCCTGGTGGATGTACGACACGAAGATGTCGGGATAGCCCTTCCGATATGTGGTGTAGGCAATCGCCTGGCTGTCCGGAGACCAGACGGGCGTAATGTTCAACGACCGCGTCACCGTGACGCGGATGGGGTTCGCACCGTCGTAGTCGGCGATGTACACCTCTTTGATCTCGCGATCGGCCAACGGTCCCTTCATCCGCTCGCCGTCACGATCCGACGAGAACGTCAGCTTCGTGCGCGCGACGCCGTGGACGCCGCGAAGCGTCTGGTGAATCTCGTCCGAGATCGTGTGCGCATAGAGGCGCGGGTTCGCGATCGAGCCGGTGTATTCCTTCCCGATGGAGGTCCTGCCGCTCGTGACGTCGATCACCTTCACCTGCACCGTCACGCCGGTACCCGTCTTCCTGAGAGCCCCCACGACGACCCCGTTCGCGTTCAGCTCGCGCCAGCGATCGAGCGGCAGCGCATCGATGGACGTCGGCTTCGGGACAGTCGCCGCCGCATCCCTTTCGATCATGTAGAACTCGCGTTCGAACTTCAGATCGTCGAACAATACGTCGTCAATCGTCTTCGCGGCCGCCACCGTCTCGGCGTCGTTGGTCAGCGGGATGAAGCCTGCAATCGCCATCTTCGGCGGCATGCCTGGCGCCCCGACAATCGGAACGGTGACTTCCGTCGGCTGCTGTCCGGCGGGCGGTTGTCCTGACGGTTGCGGCGGCGACGGGGGCTGCTGCTGTCCGAAGAGCGTAAGCGAGGTGGCGACGAACAGCGCCGCGGCAACGAAGTACTGAAAAGGTTTCACGGTCATCGTTTGAATTGAAACACGAGATGCACGGTGAGGTGATCGCCCGTGAACGCGGCCGGCAGCGGCGGGAGCTGCCGCGTCGCGACCACGGCGCGCTGCGCCGCCATGTTCAGGAAGGGCGCGCTCTGCTGCTCGATCTCGACGTCGTGCAGTGAGCCGTCGCGCGCGATCGTGAAGCGCACCTGCACAGTCCCGTCAACGCCCTGGTTCTGCTGCCAGTTCCGCTGCACGAGCTGCACCATGGTCTGCAAATATTCAGGGCAGCAGAAGTCCTTGATATCGGTATACGCGGTACCCGCGCCGCCGCCTCCGGTCGCAAGCCCGCCGAAGGGTACAGAGCTACCGCCCGTTTCGATCCGCGCGGTGCCGCTCTTTACTTGCGGTCCCGTTGTCGGGGTACGGCCGTGGAGCTGCGGTTCTATCTTCTTCTCAGGCTCCGGCTTTGCCGTGGCTTTCGGCTGAGGACGCGCGTTCTTCAGCGGCTCGATCATCTCCGGCTTTGCAAGCGCGGGTGGAGCCTGTTCCTTCGGCTTCACGGGCGTCGGCACCGCCTGCTGAATGGGCTTCGCGGAGATCGCGGTCATGCCCTGGCGCGGTCCCTCAGCACCGCCGAGCGAGATCATCATGACCGCACGCTGATCCGTCTTCTGCGAGGCCCAGTTGGCCGGCAGGAAGATGACCAGCGCGATCAGCGCTGCGTGGGCCGCGAGCGACAGCAGCACCGTGCGGCCGATGGCTTCCGCTTCGCGCGATCGATCGAGCAGGATCTGGGTGACTGCGTCCATCAGCGTTGGGCAGGGCGCGTCGCGAGGCCGACCTTCTCGACGCCACCTTCCTTCAGCTTGTCCATCACGAAGACGAGATCCTGATACGGGACAGTTCCGTCCGCGCGAACGAATACGGACTTGTCCTCGCGCTCGAGCAGCGCCTGCTTCATCCGCTCCTGCAGGATGTCGACGCGAACTTCATCATTGTTGATCTGGACGACGCGGTCCTTCGGAAACCCGGCGGGAATCGTGACGTAGATCGGCTGCGCGGAAACGGGCTGCGCGCGGCGGGCCTGCGGAAGATTCACGGGAAGCCCCTGCGTCATCATCGGCGCCGTCACCATGAAGATGATGAGCAGCACCAGCATCACGTCGACGAGCGGGA
>JAICSD010000098.1 GCA_025937075.1 Vicinamibacteria bacterium
GCCTGCGATCAACTCCGTGCAGAGATCGTACGGATGGCAGCAGAGCGCAGCGCCTCCTGCGCGTCGCCGCTCGAAGAGCGGTCTGAGATCCGCGACGAACCGATCGTGCCCCGCGATCAGCTCGTAGAGCTGGCCGCCGGTGGAGATGTACTGATCCTCGAAGGACTGTGCCTTGCCGGGCTGTGGGGGGCCGAGCACGGCTTCTACCACTTCGTCGTCTATCGCCGCGAGCTCGGCCCGATTGCCGGGGAAGAACCGCGACAGCATGGCAAAGCCGTGCGCGATCGTCGTCGCCGTCGACGGCCGCAACTCGAGAGGGCGACTCTCGCCCGTGAGCCTGTTGTATCGGAGCGCCGACGCGCCCTGTCCGCGAACGGCCCAGAGCTCGTCGCACAGGTGTTGCTTGACGAGCGGAATCTCCGTCTGCACGGCGAGCTCGATGTCGGCCAACGTGCGGGCGCCCGGCCCCGCCGCGACGCCGGTCAGAATCCACGCGGGACGCTTCTGGTACATCAAGCCGCGCGTGCCGTCGATTGGATCCACGACGATCGCCCACCGTGTTCTTTGCCGGTCGGCGCCCGCGGGAACCATTATCTCGCCGCCAGGCAGCCCCTCGGCCACGAGCAGCACCGGGGCATCACGCGTCGCCATCGTCTCGGCGATCTGTTCGACGAGCACGTGTTCGGCGATCCGGTCTATCGCATAGATCGTGTCTCCCTCTTCCTCTCGCGCGACGCCGGCGAGCGTCGTCACCGCCCCTTGTTCACATGCGCGGACGACATCGCGCCGGATCCTGCGATGCAGAGCCTGAACGGGCGCGAGAAGCGGGTGCACCGGTTTCACGCAGATGTCAGGCGGTAATGGGGGCCGGCAGCGGCGACGAGCTCGGCGGCCTTCTCTTCAGGCGATGTGTCGCTGAGGAAGTTGCCGCCGCCGACCTCGGGACCCGCCAGGTATTTGAGCAGGTTCGGCCGGCGCAGCGGCGGATGAAATTCGATGTGGAAGTGGAATCCCGCGGCGTTTCCCTTCAGCGGAGCCTGATGCAGCGTCATCACATAGGGAAACGGCATCTGCCAGAGATTGTCGAAGCGGATCACCACGTCCCGGAGTACCGTCGCGAGGTCCCGCCGCTCATCGGTGTCCAGCGCCTCGATCGTCGCAACGCTCCGGAGCGGAGCGACGTAGGTTTCGTACGCGTATCGCGCGAAGTAGGGGACGAATGCGATGGCACTGCCGTGACGGGCGACGATACGGCGGCCGTCCTGCTGCTCCGCCGCGAGGATGTCCTGAAACAGGATTCGGCCGGTGTCGTCGAGGTGCCGGCGGCCGACCAGCAATTCCGTCTCGATGTATTTGAACGTGAAGTTGGTCGCGTAGATCTGGCAATGCGGGTGCGGATTGCTGACGCCGACGACTTCTCCCTTGTTCTCGAAAATCAGAACGGACGTCACGTCGGGATGTCCGGCGAGTTCGCGCATCTGCTGTTGCCAGGTCTGAAGCAGCGTATCGACGCTGTCGACGTCGAGCTCGGCGAGCGTCACGTCGTGCCGTGGGCTGTAACAGACAACGCGCGCCACGCCGCCGGCGGGACGGTTCCTGAAGATGCCCGCGGGGGGCGCCAGCTCGCGCGGAGCACCGGCGCCAACGCACGGGTGATCGTTGTCGAACACGAACGTGCCCGTGTAACGGGGATTCACGGTGCCGCTGACCCTCGCGTTTCCAGGACAGAGATAGCACGTGGGATCGAACGCCGGGGGCCGCGGCGTCTGTCCGCCCACTTCGGCCCCCCCCCACGGCCTCGACTGCCGGGGCGCGGCGACGATGACCCATTCCTCGCGAAGCGGATGCCACCGCTCTTCCCACACGGCAGAGATGTTATCAACCTTACCCGAGGGGCCTCGCCCCTGGGACTCCCGCACCGCGTCGCTCGCTCGCCGGCCACATCTTCGTTATCAGAGGCTTTTCAGCGTCAATATGACGATCCCATGCGATGGAACGGTGTAGGTGAATCCTGGCTTGACGCCCGAGATCGTCGACGTGACCGGCGACACGGTGTGCGGGGCGTCGATTGAATTTGTGGCCTTCGGGTCGCCCGCGAGCGTCTCGGCCGTTGCGGTCGGCGCGAGCGAACGCACTCCCTGCACATCGAGTTGGACCGGAGCGTCGGCGTCGGTGGGATTCACGAGCTTCACGTAGATAGCGCCCGACCGGCTGTCGCGCGTCGCCGTGACGAGCACGTTCGTGTCGGTTGCCGTGGTCTTCAGAAGCTGATCGCCGAGATGTGTGCTGAACATCCTGATCGCGTGATAGCTCGGCGACCCGTAGACGCGCAGCGCGTCGTACCCAACCAGGTTCGGACGCCACTGTCGCGCGCCCGGGCTGACGTTGACGAGCATCGGTGCGTAGCAGTTCATCACCACGATGTCGGAGTTCTTCTCCATCTGGATCATGAACGCGGCATCGCCGAATGCGGCCTGCATGTTCGGCGTCGGCGCTTCGCCGCGCGAGCGGGCGTCCCACGGCTCGAACGGCGTCTCATACGCAGCCCACTCGCCGACGAAGATCTCAGGCCCGCGCCGATCGTACTTCTCGTACTGTCCGCGCGCCATGCGCAGGAACACGTCGACAGGGCGATAGTAATGCTCGTCGAGCACATCCGGCCTGACGCTGTGGACGCGCCGCTCCTCCGGCTGCTCGAAACCGACGGTCGAGATCAGCTTGATCTGCGGATAGCGGGCCTTGATCGCGGCGTTGAACTGGGCGAACCGTCGATCGTACGAGCCAGATTTGTCGAACCAGTCTTCGTTGCCCACCTCGACATACGTCAGCGTGAACGGCTGCGGATGCCCCGCTTTCGCGCGCAACGATCCCCACGTGGACGTGGCGGAGCCGGTGACGTACTCGATCTCGTCGAGCGCGTCCTGCACGTACGGCTCGAGATCCTGCCCGGGGTTCACATGCGCCCCTTTCAGCGAGTAGCCGGCGTACACCGCCAGCACCGGCTCGGCATTCATGTCTTCACACCAGAGCAGGAATTCGTGGAGCCCGAGGCCGTCGGACGATCGATAGCCCCACGGTCCCATGTGTCCCTGGCGTTCCGTCAGTGGTCCGAGGGTTTTCTTCCAGTCGAATCTATCCGCGATCCGATCGCCCTCCAGATAATTGCCGCCTGGAAAGCGCAGGAACTTCGGCTTCATGTCGACCATCATCTGCATGATGTCGGGCCGGAAGCCGTTCGGCTGATCCTTGAATGTGGGTGGAAACAACGACACGAGACTGAACCAGACTTTACCCGGACGATCAATGGTGAGCACGTAACGCGCGTCGGCGGTCTGTTCGAGGTTGCGGGTCTGCAGCGTCAACTCGTACCGCTTCCATGCCTGCGTCAGTCCAGCAACACCTCCCGCAGCGTAGACCGTTCGCCCGTCGCTGCTTTGAATCGACACGGCGATGGGTCCGGTGAATCCGGCCGCGGCCTTCGCGTAGAACGAGGCGCGATAGCGCGTGTTCGGTTTGACGGGAACGCCCCGGTACCCTTCGTTGGCAATGCCCGCGGCGTGCGCTTTCGAGGCTTGCGTGACGTCGAGGCGCAGGCTCGTGCCGATGACGGTGTTGAGCGGTTCGCCGCGGTCGAGCGCAATCGCTGCCGACGCACCGTTACCCTGGACGACGGACCAGTGGACCGGGAAACCGGGGTCGTCGAGAAACGCGCGGTTCTGCACCAGTTCGGCGTACAGGCCGCCGTCGTACGAGTGATTGATCTCCTCCGTCATCAACCCGTAGAAGAGCGGGCTGACCTTGCGCGGCGACGCCGCGTCGATCGCGATCGTCGGCCCGTCGGCCCGGATCGACGTCACGCCGACGGCGAGCAAAAGCGTCAGTTGCCATGTTCGTCTCATCTCGGACTCCGTTCCAGGAGACATCCCGGAGGACGTTGGATACAGGGCCGCAATGGACCCTGTCAAGTCGCGACCCCGCCCCGGCTTGCGCAGGGACCGAACCGACACTCAGTGACGATCGCTCGCACTGTGCTGCGTCTCGAGCGGCACGCAGCCGGTGAACGGCCGCCCCGAGTCGAGCGTGCCGAAGATACACGCCGACGTGGCGCCGTCGTGCACATCGACCGCCGCCGCATCGAACCAGAGCACGAGCTCACTCCGATCAACGTTCCTGCGTTGCTTGCGCACCGCCTTCAGCACCGGCGCGCCTTCGAACGTGAGATTCGCCAGATCGATGCTCGTCGGATCGAAGCCGGGTGGGCCGACCACACGCAGGTGAACTTTCCCGTGCGTCCGATCGACCAGGTGTTCCAGCCCGTTGCCGATGAGCTCGATCTTCACGGGCACCGCGCACGATTTCGGCGGGAATGCGGCCAACGAGAGCAGCCCGCCAGTCCGCATCGTTCTGAAGGGCGAGCCCGGCACGGCCAGGAGCGATCCAGAGGGGTCCACGATGAAGACGCCCACTTCGTTCACGAAATCAGCGACGTACAGGAATCTGCCGGATCGGTCCGTCGCCATGCCGGCCGGGTCGAAGGCGGTTGCACCAACGGGGAACGGCGAACCTGGAACGAGCGTCAACGCTCCATCCCGATCGACCCTGACGGTCGTGACCGTGGCGGTGTCCTGATTGCTGACGAACAGGATGTCATCGGTAGGATTCAGGAGGGCGACGTTTCCGATCGATCCGCTATTGAAGACGAATGGCGAGCCGACGAGCGGGATGAGCGTGCCGCCCCTGCTGATGGAGAACACGTCCACGGAGGTGCCCGGCACCGCCTCGGCGACGAACAAGCGGTCGCTCGTGCAGTTGATGTCGAGTCCGGCACTACGCGTTGCCACGAACGGTGAGCCCTCGGCGGGCGTCAGTTCGCCATTCCTGCCGATGACGTACATCTCGATCAGGTTTGCTTCGGGATATGCCACGGCGAGGAGATGTCCGTCCGGCGATATCTTGATGCCGTCCGGCGCGTCGGGCAGGCCTGAGCGCGACTGGATCGGCCGCAGCGCGCCTGTCGCGGCCACCGTGAAGACCATGAGATTGCGCGTGCCGGCATTGGCTGCGATCACGAACCGGCCGTCCGGCGTGGCTGCCAGCGAGATCCCCAGGCCCGCGGCGCCTCCCGATGGAAACGGCGACCCTGCGACCGGGATCAGAGCACCTGTGAGCCTGTCGACTCTGAAAACGGAAACGTCGTTGCTGCCGCTGTTCGACGCGAAGAGAAGATCGCGGTTGGCGAAAACCGCGACGCGATTGGACGCGAAGAATCCTCCGCGACTGCCCGTTCCGCCTGTAAGGAAGGGCGAGCCCGGCACCGGCACGAGTGTCCCATCGGATTCCACTCTGAAGCCGGATACCGTATTTGGACCGGCCACATCATCGTTCGTGTAGACAAATCGCCGTTCAGCCGACGCGTCGGCTGCGCAGAAGAGCAGGAGCAGGAAGGTGATGCCGGATCGCCAGGTTGGTCGCATGGGGGCCTCCCGTGGTTCGTGAAGCGGACGTTGGCTCGGATCGTATCCGTTTCGATGGTGTCTCGACGGTAGCACGAGCGGCGCGCTGACCACGTTGATTTGCATCGGTGCGATAGGATCCCCGCGTGGGCGAACCCAAGCGCGTAGCGTACGCATAGCAACGCTCGAGGTTCGATTCGAGTGAGCCTGTTACCGTCGCTGAAAGATGTTCGCGGTGATGGGCTCGAAATCGACAGCCGGCGCTAGGCTCCGGCTATTGCCGCAGCGCGGCGATCGCGCGCGCCGCCGCCTCGGAGACGGAGATCCGGCTTGCGATATTCGCTCTCCGGCGATCGGCGAGAAGCGACGCGAGCCAGGGCAGCGCCTCTTTCGCGTGCAGCGCCTCCAGCGCGTCGATTACCCGAACGCGCATCGAGGGATCGTCCTCGTCAAGCGCCTGAAGCAGAGGCTCGATTGCGCGTCTGTCGCCGATCTGTCCCAGCGACCAGGGGACGATCGAGTTGACCTCCTTGTCGCTGAGAAGCGGAATCAACGCCAGCACACCGTTCGGATTGCGAAGATCCCCGAGCAGGTGCGCCGCGTAGAACGTTGTCGCGTAAAGCCGGGCGTGGCTGGACGCTGGGAATGCGGTGACAGGCGCGGCGGTCACCAGATATTCGCCTGCCGGGAGGCCGGCGATCCGAAAGCGGCCCGCCGCGTCGGTCGACGCCGAGCCGCTCGCGCGGATCGAGGACGGAGTGTCTGAAAGTCCCTGTCCCTGAGCAATCGTGGCGCGTGCAGCAAACGCCTGAACCTGCGCCCGGGCGACCGGCTCGCGCCGCTCGTTGACCACGATGCCGGTGATGATGCCGCTCTCCGACAATGCCGCCTGCCGCGCCGGCGAGTCAGCTTGCGCACAGCAGGATCTGGCGAGTACGTGACGCGCTCGAGGCAGCGTGGACGGTGCGAACGCCACCGCCAGGCAGGCGACGGACGCGACGTGTCGTCGATTGCGCCGGGCCTTCGAACCACAACGAAAGTTCATCGAGCTGCCCATGGCTTTGACTCCGGCATTGCCAAGGCTGTTCCACCATCAGACCACCACTGAATGCTCGCAACTCGCTCCCGTTGACGATTCCAATAACTGCGCGCGATTACAGTCTTGTACGCCTCGTGTGGGCCTGCAGTAAGCTTCCTCCGAGACTTTCCGGAGCGGCACGTGGTGAGCACCATCGACGTTCGCGTCGCAGCAGCACTGAGCGCGCTTGTCCTCATCCAGGCGTCCTCGTCATCACCGATCCGCTTCGAGAACGTGACCGCGACCGCCGGGCTCGCGTTCGTCCTCGACCAGCATCCGACGCCCGAGAAGAACATGGTCGAAACGATGGCAGGCGGGCTGGCGGTGTTCGACTACGACGGAGACGGGCGGCCCGACGTTTTCTTCACGAACGGCGCGCCGATTCCGGCGCTGCGGAAGGAGTCACCCGGCGATTGGAATCGGCTGTTCCGGAACGTCGGTGGCCTGCGATTCACCGACGTGACCGACGCCGCCGGCGTCCGCGGCGACGGTTACGCGACGGGCGCGGCAGCGGCCGACTACGACAACGACGGATCCATCGATCTGTTCGTCGCGGGCGTTCAGCGCAATCAACTGCTGCGCAATACAGGCGACGGGCGCTTCGAGGACGTCACGGCGAAAGCAGGAATCAGGAACTACGCGTGGTCCGTCGCGGCCGGCTGGTTCGATTACGACAACGACGGCTGGCTCGATCTCTTCATCGTCAACTACGTCGACTGGACGCCTGCGACGAACAAGTTCTGCGGCGACCGTGCGAAGAACGTACGCGTCTACTGTCATCCGAAACAGTACAACGGCCTCGCGAACGCGCTGTATCGGAACCGCCATGACGGCACGTTCGAGGACGTCAGCGCACGGTCGGGTATCGCGAAGTACGTCGGCAAGGGAATGAGCGTCGCGTTCGCCGACTACGACGGCGACGGCTTCATGGACGTGTTCGTCACCAACGATGCCGTTCCAGACTTTCTGTTTCACAACCGCCGCGACGGCACGTTCGAGGAGGTGGGCCTGATGGCGGGCGTCTCGGTGCCCGCGAGCGGACGGGCGGTCTCGAGCATGGGCGCGGATTTCCGTGACTACGACAACGATGGCCGTCCAGATATCGTCCTGACCGCGCTCACGGGCGAGACGTTCCCGCTCTTCAAGAACGACAAGGGCGCATTCTTCCGCGATGCCACGTACGAGAGCGGGCTGGGTTCGAGCACGGTGCGCATGAGCGGATGGGGCGCCGTTCTGGCCGATCTCGACAACGATGGGTTCAAGGATCTGATCACCGCGAACTCGCACGCGAACGATCGCATCGAAGCGTTCGAAGCCACGAGCTATCGTCAGACGAACGCGGTGTTCCGCAACGTCAATGGGAAGTTCGAGGACGTCTCGGCGCAAGCGGGACCTGATTTCGGCGTTGCCCGAGCCCATCGCGGTGTCGGCGTGGGGGACGTCGACGGTGATGGCCGCCTCGATCTCGTCATCACCGTCCTTGGCGACCGCCCGCAAATCCTGCACAACGTCAGCGACGCGGAGAACAACTGGTTGACGCTGCGTCTCGTCGGCCGCGTGAGCAATCGCGAGGGGATCGGGACGACGGTACGGATCGGATCGCAGACGGACCACATGACAACGAGCGTCGGGTACGCCTCGTCGAGCGATTACGGCGTGCACTTTGGTCTGGGAAAGACGAAGACGGTCGACCGAGTCGAACTATCGTGGCCGAGCGGCATCAGGCAGGTGCTCGAACACGTCGCCGCGGACCAGGTCCTCACGATCACGGAGCCCGCGCGGTGAGCGCGGTCAGCGTTTGGGCGGCGTGAGCGCAGCTTCTCCGGACGCCGGCGGCTCGGCGCGATCGTGCCGCTTCTGGTACTCGGCCATCGCTTGCTGTGCCTCGGGCCCGCGGCCAAGCGCCTGGAACGCGCGCGCGAGCTGCAGATGCACGTTGCCGTTCTCGTCGTCTTTTGCGGCGGCGCTCAGGTGCGGCAGCGCGTCCTCGTATCGTCCTGCCTGAACGTAGGCTTGCCCGAGCGCGGCGTGGGCGGCGAGCGGGGCATCGTTCATCTTCGCGGCGTGCTCGAGAATCGGCAGGGCACGGTCGATCTGCTGGCCCTGAAGCAGCGCGTCACCGTACATGAACAGCACGTTGCCGTCCTCGGGGCGCTCGCGGTTCAGGCGCTCGAGCAGCGGAACTGCTTCGTCCAGATCGTGCGCCTGCACGAGCGACTCCGCGAGCGCGGTCTCGATCGCCGGATTTCCCGGTGAGAGGCCCAGGGCTGCGCGGATCTCGGTCACGGCCTCGGTCTTCCGGCCGCTCGACTGCGCCAGATCGGCGCGAATCAGGTGCAGTTCAACGGACGGCGGCAGCGACTCGAGCCGTGCGACGGCGTCGGTCGCCAGCCGGTTGGCGGCGCGAATCGTCCAGTACCGGCCGCTCGGAGTCGGCGATTGCATGGCCGCGGCGAGCGACTCGCGGAACCTGCCCCCGAGAAAATCGCACTCGGCAACGCGGCGGGCGCAGTCAGCGGCAGATCGAGGCCTGACAGCACGCCGCTCCTGCGCGGCCCATTCGGGTTTGCCCGCACGCTCATAGAGCTCGGCGACCGTCTCGTGTAGCCCTCCGACGGAGGGCGTGCCCTCGAGTACACGTCGATAGATGGCGAGCGCGGCGGCGAACTTCTCCTGGCTGACGGCAACATCCGCGACGACGAGCTCCAGGAGCGGCGAGTCCGGCGACTGCAGCTGCAGTTGTGTCAGCGCTCGCTCGGCGACTCCTTCGTAGCTTCGCGCGAGTCCGTACCATCCCTTTGGATTCTCGGGCTGAATCGTCGTCAGGCTGCGGTAATGGTCGGTCGCTTTCGTGAACTGGGATGTCTCGAGGAAGGAGCGCGCAAGCATCTCGCGCGCGTCGGGGTTCTGCGGCATGGCCGTGACGGCACGCTGAAGCGGAGCTGCCGCCTCCGCAGACCGGCCGAGATCGAGGAGCGACGCACCGAGGAAGAACGACGCCGGCGCGAGCGACGGATTCAGGCGCACGGCGTTCTGAAGCGGCGTGAGCGCCTGATCGGGATGGCCGGCCATGTAACGGGCCATCCCGAGGTTCATGAGCAGGCCGGCGTCATCCGGCCGGGCCGCCGTCAGCTCATCGTAGATCGTGGCGGCGGCATCGAAGCGCCCTGCCTGCATAGCCGCCGCGCCTTCGGCGGCGCGGGCGGCAAGCGGATCGGCCACCTGCGCCGCGTCGACGCGTGAGCCGAGTCCGGGCCCGCACAGCAGGAGCAGCACAACCGCTCTCCACGACGCGCGGGCCCGTGAACGTGTCAAAACTGGAACCGTATACCTAGTCGGATCTGACGTTCGCCGCTGCCAAAGTCGCGGGCACCCTTGTTGTCTGGCCCTCCGCCGCCGCCGTCGGCGACACCCAGCGTGCGTCCGAACGTGCCACTGTTCACGTCAGCGTCAGGATTGACCCACTTTGGATGGTTGAACAGGTTGAACGCCTCGACACGGAGTTCGACGCGCCTATCGGTCGCACCGATTGGGAACGCTCGGAAAAGCGATGCGTCGACGTTCCAATACCCCGGTCCGCGGAACTGGTTTCTGCCGGTGTTGCCGATCGCCGTTCCGGTTGGCTGGCTGAACGCCTTGGGATCGAAATAGAAGCCCGCATCCCCGTGCTCGCCGATCACGTTGTACGAGCCGTTCACGTTCGCCGTCTGCATGTTGCCGGGCATGTTCAGATCGGCGCCGCTTGCTGTGATCGTGAACGGCGAACCCGATGCGGCCGTGTAGATACCGTTGACCTGCCAGTCGCCGAACACCGCGCGCATGACTTCATTTCCGGAGCCTCCCTTTGTTTTGTAGGGCAGCTCGTAGAGAAACGCCATCTGGAAGACATTCGGTCGATCGTAGCCAGCCAGCGCGTAGTTGCGGCTCAGGAGACTTGGAGCGCTGTACGCCAGCGTCGCCCAGCCATCGTCGTTGGTCTCATTCCTCGCACGCGACAGCGTGTAGGCGCCCTTCAAAAGGAGCCCTTTGGTAAAGGGCCTGTTGATGGCCACCTGCAGCGCGTTGTAACGCGACTTGGTGATCGGACCCCACAGCAGGGTATCGGTCGTCCGGCCGATCGAGTTGAACGGCTGGGTGGCAGCGCCTCCACCGGGAACGTCCGAGGCGTTCGCGTTGTAATCGGCAAAGCCGCCGTTCTTGGCCGTACCGACATACGCGACGTCGACGGTGACGTCATATCCGACCTTCCGCTCGACCGCCACGTTCCACGAATGTATCCGGCTGCGCGAGACATCAGCCATCGGCGATCGCATCAAGTACGATGGCGGAAGCGGAACGTGTCCAGTCGACTCATCAGGCGGCACGATGTCGGGGATGCCCTGTTCGAAGGTTGTCACGAACCCGTAGGGATCCGTTGCCGTGAAATCGGACGCGAGCGTCAGCGGGAAGAACCCCCTCAACGGCCGTGAGAACGGCAGCGGGTTGTACGTGATGCCGTAACCCGTGCGAAAAACTGTCGCATCATTGAGGCGGTAAATGGCGCCGAGCCGAGGGGCGAACAGGGCGCTGCTCACCTTGATGCCGAGGTCCTTCGGAACGTCGCCCACACCACCAAGCAGCACCGTCAGCGACTGCAGGTTGCGTGTGCTCGTGAGATCATTCGCGCCGTCGATGCGTTCGATGCCGCGATCCGCCCGCGTCATCAGCGGGTAGTACTCGTACCGAATGCCAAGATCGAGCGTCAGGCGCGTGTTCACCTGCCAGCGGTCCCGCGCGTAGAACGCGTGCTGCCACTCGCGCGTGGTCATCAGCTCGTTCTGCACGCTTTCGCCCGCTTCGCTGAGCAGGCCGAGCAGGAACGCCGCGTAGCCGTTGTAGGCGTTCGCCGTCTGCGTTCCGCCTTTGAGCGCGGTAACATTTGCGGCAGCCGTCAACGCACCTCGCGGACCCGATCCGAGTTCCGGCTGCCAGTGTTGCATCCACAGCCTGTTCAGGGAGTAGCCGCCTCTTATTTCATGGGCTCCGCTGACCTTCGTGACGTTCGCCGACA
>JAICSD010000185.1 GCA_025937075.1 Vicinamibacteria bacterium
GCGCGGCGGCTCGCGCGAGGACGATCCGCCGGCGCCTGTGGGCGAATACGCCATGAGCTGTCTCGGCCGGGAGCGCATGTTCGAGTACTTCAGCGCGGCTCTCGATATTCCCGTCGCCATCCTGCGGCTCAATTACGCAACCGAAATGCGTTACGGCGTGCTGATGGATCTCGCGGCGCGGGTCTCGCAACGACAGCCCGTCGACCTGACGATGGGGTACTTCAATGTGATCTGGCAAGGGGACGCCAATGCGATGGCGCTCGCGGCGCTCGATCATGCCGCGGCGCCGCCGCTGATCGTGAATGTCGCCGGCACGGAAGAAGCCAGCGTCCGCGAGGCGTGTGCCGGGCTGGCGGACGTGCTGAACGTGCCGGTCAGCTTTGCAGGCACGGAAGCAGAAGACGCGCTTCTGAGCAACGGATCGCGCGGGTGGGCGCTGCTGGGACGCCCGCGCGTCGACCTCGCGCAGCTCCTCGCGTGGACCGCAGACTGGGTCGAACGCGGCGGCGAACACCTGGCAAAGCCGACGCATTTCGAATCGCGAGCGGGACGATTCTGATGGGCGACTTGCCTGTCGCGATCCGCGCATCGCTTCGAGACGGCTGCGTCATCCCGGCGCATCCGCTGGCGCTCGATGAGCACGGCAGGTTCGACGAGCGCAGCCAGCGCGCGCTGACGCGCTACTACTGCGCGGCGGGCGCGGGAGGGCTGGCGGTCGGCGTCCACACGACGCAGTTCGCGATCCGCGATCCGTCGATCGGTCTGTTCGAGCCCGTGCTCACGATTGCGTCCGAGGAGATGGATCGCGCCGACGCGCACCGTACGGAGCCTCTCATCCGCATCGCAGGAATCTGCGGCGCGACCGATCAGGCGCTGCGCGAAGCCGACGCCGTTGCGCGTCTCGGCTACCACGCCGGACTCCTCAGCCTTGCGGCGCTGGCCGGCGCGAACGATGACACGCTCATCGCGCATTGCGAGGCGGTGGCCGCACGCATTCCCGTCGTTGGCTTCTATCTGCAGACGTCCGTGGGCGGACGTCCGCTTACGTACGCCTTCTGGCGCCGCTTCGCCGGGATCCCTTCCGTCGTCGCAATCAAGATTGCGCCGTTCAACCGATATCAGACGCTCGACGTTCTCCGCGCCGTGATCGACGCGGGACGCGACGACATCGCGCTCTACACCGGTAACGACGACGCCATCGTTTACGATCTCGTGACACCGTTCAGATTCAGCGTCAACGAGAGACAGGTGCAGCGTCGGATCGTCGGCGGCCTGCTCGGCCACTGGGCTGTCTGGACGAAGGGCGCCGTGCGCCTGCTCGAAGACTGCCGTGCGGCCGGGCGCGGATCGTGTGTTCCCGCGGAACTATTGCAGCGCGGCGTCGAGATTACCGATGCGAACGCGGCGTTCTTCGACGCGCCCAACGACTTCGCCGGCTGCATTGCCGGCATTCAGGAAGTGCTGCGGCGGCAGGGGCTCGTGCGCAGCGTACGATGCCTCGATCCGGCCGAGCGGCTCAGCCCAGGGCAATCCCGCGAGATCGATCGCGTCTATCGAGCGTACCCCCATCTGGCGGACGATGCGTTCGTTCGCGAGAACCTCGACGAGTGGAGGCGATGTTGAAACGACCTGTGTTCGCGTTGGTGCTGGCTGTCGCTTCGTCGGGAGCCCTGATCCCGCAGAACCCACCCCAGCCCGCTGACCTGGTGCTCGTCGGCGCAAAGGTTCTGACCGTCGACGCGCGCTTCACGGAGGCGCGCGCGCTCGCCGTTCGCGACGGTCGGTTCGTCGCCGTGGGCTCCGACGACGAGGTGCGTCCATACATCGGACCCTCGACACGCGTGATTCAGGGCGGCGGCCGCACCGTCATCCCCGGCCTGATCGACACGCACGTCCACGCGCTCGGCGTCGCGGCGGCCGAAATGGCGCAGCCGTTTCGCAGCCTGCGATCCGTCGGCGAGCTGCAGGACTGGATTAGGGTCGAAGCGGCGCACCGCGCGGAGGGCGCGTGGATCTGGACGCCGCGCGTATATCCAACGCGTCTGCGCGAGCGGCGCTTTCCGACGCGCGAAGAGCTGGATGGAGTGGCCCCGCGCCATCCGGTCGTGGTCGACGGGGCCTATGCGCTGTCGCTCAACACGGCCGCACTGAAGGCGGCTGGCATCGGCAAGGCGTCAGCCGATCCGCCCGGTGGGGCGATCGTGAAGGATGCGAAGGGCGAACCCACGGGGCTGCTGCGGAACGTCGGATCGCTGCTGTCGCGATTCCAGCCGCGCGAGTCGGCGGTCCCGTCCCTGGATGAGCTCCAGCGCGTGCACGAACAGTATCTGGCGACGGGCATTACGAGCGTCATCGAGCGCGCCGCCAGCGTCGAAGGCTTCAAAGCGTACGAGGCGCTCCACCGTGCCGACCGCCTGAAGGTGAGGGCGACGGTGACGTTCCGGGTTCCTCATGCAGACGAGGCGGCGCAGGTCGAGCAATTCGTCAGCGGGCTCCCGTTCCGTTTCGGCAGCGGCGATGACTGGCTGAAGGTCGGTCCGCTCAAGATCTTCGTCGACGGCGGCATCCTGATTGGCACCGCGTTCATGCGTGAGCCCTACGGCACGGGCGCGCATCAGCTGTATGCCGTCGACGATCCGAACTACCGCGGATTCCTCACGCTCACGCCGGCGCAGATCAAAGCGGCGATCGCCATCGGCCACCGTCACGGCTGGCAGATGGTCGCGCACGTGACGGGTGACGCGGGCGTCGATGCCGTGCTGGATGCTTTCGAAGCGGCGCTGAAGGAGCAGCCGTCGACGGATCGGCGCCATACGCTGATCCACGCCTATTTCGTGCATCCCGAGACCGCTGCCCGCGCCGCCCGGCTCGGCGTGCTGGTCGACACGCAGCCGGCGTGGTACTACAAGGACGCCGATGCGCTTGCGACGGGGCTCGGGCGCAGCCGGCTCGAGCACTTCATCGGCCTGCGAACGCTGCGGCAGGCGGGCGTCGATGTCGCGATCAATACGGACCACATGTTCGGCCTGGACCGCGATCAGGCCCTGAATCCTTTCAACCCGTTTCTCACGATCTACGCCGCTACCACCAGACGCACCGAATCGGGCGCGGTGATCGGCGCCGATGAAACAGTCTCGCGGCAGGAGGCGCTCCGGATGATGACGAGCACCGCCGCGCGCTTCAGCTTCGACGAGAAGTCGCGCGGATCGATCGAGCGGGGGAAGCTCGCGGACTTCGTCGTGCTCGACCGGGATCTGATGACGTGCGATGACGACCAGCTGCGGGGGATTCGCCCCGATCTCACGGTGATCAACGGAAACATCGCGTACGACGCCAAGCTCATCCGATAGGGGCAGGCGATTGACTCGCCTTCCTCGGCGGACGTAGCATCGCGTCGCCTGACGGGAGGTGACCGAATGTGTTCAGCGGCTCGCGGATTTCCAACTCGTTGGCTATTCATGGCGGCTGCTCTTGTCTGCATCTGCGCGATTCCGGGTACAAGCGCCGCGCAGGTGCTTTACGGATCGATTGTCGGAGACGTCAAGGATTCGTCGGGCGCTGCGATGCCCGGCGCCACGGTGCTGGTGACGAACAACAACACCGGGTTCCAGCGTGAGGCGGTGACCGACGGAGTTGGTCATTTCAACCTCGCGGACTTGCCTGCGGGTGTCTACAGCCTGAAGGCCACGCAACAGGGCTTCAGGACGTTCGAGCAGACGCCGGTAACGGTCAACATCAACACCGTGACGCGGCTCGACATCAGCCTCGAGATCGGCGCGATGGGCGACAGCGTCACCGTGCGCGCCGAAGCGCCCGCGCTGCAGACCGAGACCGCCGAAGTCCACTCGAACCTGCTCGGGCAGGAGCTGACGAATCTGCCCGTGCCGCTCGGCGGCAATTATCAGCAGGTGTACCGGATGCTGCCCGGCTTTGCGCCGCCGGCCAATTCGCACTCCATTCCCACGAACCCGGCACGGTCGCTCGAGTTCAACGTGAACGGCACCAGCGACGATCAGAACAACACGCGGATCGACGGTGTGAGCACGGCCAATATCCAGCTGCCGCACGTCGTCTCCTACATTCCGACGCTCGAGTCGATTCAGGAAGTGAACGTCGTCACCGGCAGCTTCGACGCGGAGCAGGGGCTGGCGGGCGGAGCGGCCATCAACGTCCAGACGCGGAGCGGATCCAACGCGATGCACGGATCGGGGTTCGAGTACTTCACGAACCAGGATCTGAAAGCGTGGCCGATGCGGTTCGATGACGTGGCGCTGAACACCGGACCGAAGCCGAAGCAGAGCTACAACGAGTTCGGAGGGACGGTGGGCGGACCGATCCGCAAGAACAAGGCGTTCTACTTCGTGAGCTATGAGTCGCTCCGCGATCACAGATCGGTCAACAGAACCGTGTCGGTGCCGCTTCCCGCGATGCTGAAGGGGGATCTGTCGCTCTCGCCTACGCCGATTTACGATCCGCTGTCCGGCAATCCTGACGGAACCGGACGGACGCAGTTCCAGGTGTTTCCTGGCGATCCGAATTACGCGATGTGCAACACGGCGGCGAACCCGACCTGCCTGAACATCATTCCGGCGGCACGGATGGATCCCATTGCTCGCAAAATCGGCAGCTACTTTCCCGTGAACAACCTGAACCGCGATCGAAACAACTATTTCGCCCAGGCGCCGTTCACGTTCGACCGCAATCAGATCGACTCCAGGTTCGACTACAACGGAAACTCGAAGTTCAACATGGCTGGAACGTTCGGGATGCTGCACTACCGCGCGGTCACGCCGACGGTGTTCGGCGACACCGCGATCGGGCGGCCGATCGGCGGGAGCAGCAATCCTGGCACCGGTCACGGCAACACGTATCGCGTCACGGTCATGGGCACGTACATCTTCAGCCCGACGTTCTTCATGGACGCGCACTACGGTTATGCGCGGCAGGGAACGAATTCGGAGCAACCCGGCCTCGGACAGAACTTCGGGCGTGACACGCTGGGCATTCCGGGCACGAACGGCACGCGGACCTTCGAGAGCGGCTGGCCCACGTTCGAGTTCCAGGGGGGAAGCGACTTCACGCGGATCGGGGTGAACGAAAACTACATGCCGTACTACCGGCACGACCCGCAGTCGCAGTACGTCGTGAACTTCAACATGATCAAGGCGCGTCACAACATCCGCTTCGGCGCCGACATCTACGACATGGCCCTGAACCAGACCCAGGCGGAGTTCATCACGGGCGGCTTCGGCGCGCAGGGAGGATTCGGGTTCGGTCGCGGCATCACGGAACGGTGCGAGGTGATGAATCCGTCGACGGGCAATTGCGATCAGACCTCCAGAGGGTCGATGTACAACAGCGCTGCGGCGTTCGTGATCGGCCAGGCCAGCAGCGCCGGACGGACGCTGCAGGTGCCGGACGTGTACCACCTCAAGGCGCGGTTGTACAGCAGCTATATCCGCGATCGGTGGACGGCAAGCGACAAACTCACGATCGATTACGGCACGCGATGGGAATACTTTCCAGTCCCAACGCGACCGGATCGCGGCATCGAGTTCTACGATGTCGATACGGGCAAGGTCCTGCTCTGCGGCGTCGGATCGACGCCAACGAACTGCGGGATTGAAACCAGCAAGGCCCGATTCGGGCCGCGTGTCGGAGCTGCCTATCGGTTCGCCGACAAATGGGTTGCGCGCGCGGGATATGGCTTGACGAACGATCCGTACGAGGGGATGGAGCTGATTCGAGCGAATTATCCCTTGCTGATCCAGGTGAAGCTGCAGTCGCCCAATGGCCTCACGCCCGCCGCGACTCTGTCACAGGGAATTCCCGCCGTGCAGGTGCCCGCGGAAGGGAACGGCGTCCTCGACATTCCAAGCGATTATGCGTGGCAGGGTTATCCGAAGAAGCTGGATCGCGGGTACATCCAGTCCTGGAACTTCACCGTGCAGCGTGAGCTGCCCTGGAACTTCACGGGACAGGTCGGATACGTGGCGACGCGCACGACGCGTCAACTCGGGCTGCTCGACATCAATGCCGGACAGATCATCGGCGCGGGCGAGGACGGCCGACAGCTCGATGCGCAGTTCGGCCGCACCGCGTCGACCGTGCTACTGCAGCCGATTGGCAACGGCAAGTACGATTCGCTGCAGGCGCAATTGCAGCGGCGATTCGTCGATGGTCTCAGCCTTGGCGTGAATTACACGCTGGGTCGGGCGATCAACGTGAACGAGAACAGCTCGGGGACGCCGAACGTGCAGGCGATGGCATACCTCGACCGGAATCGTGCGCCGACGGACCACGATCGACTGCACAACGTGGGGATCACGAATGTGTGGCAAATCCCTGTTGGCCAAGGACGAAGGTACCTCAACGACAAGGGGGTGCTGTCGCACATCCTGGGTGGATGGCAGGTCAACAACATGATCAGCATCATGAGCGGCACGCCGTTCTCCGTCCTTGCGGATGATACGTCGCTGAACCTGCCCGGAAGCGTCCAGACGGCCGATCAGGTGAAACCGGCACAGAAGCTCGGCGGAGTCGGCCGCGGCACGCCCTATTACGATCCAACCGCGTTTGCGGAGGTCACACAGGCGCGATTCGGGAACACGGGCTACAACATTCTGCGCGGCCCCGGGCTGTTCAACTGGGACTTCGGCCTGACGCGCGAGTTCCAGTTGACGGCCGGCTCCCGGCTTCAGCTTCGCCTGGAGTCGTACAATTTCACCAACACGCCGCACCTGGCGAACCCGGACAACGACATCGGCGACGGATCGGACTTCATGACGATCACGAGCGTCCAGGATCTCGGCCGCGAGGGAATCGACGAGCGGCAGTTCCGGCTCGGTGTCAGAATCGTGTTCTGAGCGGCAACATGAGATCGAGGGACGAAATGCAGAGCTCTGACGACAAGAAGGTCGACCGCCGAACGTTCATTCAGACCGCCGGGGTCGTCGCAGGCAGCGCGATTGCCTCGTCGGCGCTGTCGTACGACCGCATCCTGGGCGCGAACGACCGGATCGCGCTCGGGCACATCGGCATCGGCAACCGGGGCAGCGGCCTCCACAAGATGGCGTCGCGACTCAAAGACAAGTACAACGTCGAGACCGTCGCGGTGTGCGATCTGTGGAAGAACAACCGCGAGCGCGCCGCGACGAGGACGACGGAGTACTACGGCCGAGCGCCGAAGGCCGTGCAGCATCCCGACGAGCTGCTGGCGATGAAAGACGTCGACGCGGTGTTCATCGCGACGCCCGAGCACTCGCATTCGCCGATACTGAAGAAGACCGCCGAGGCCGGCAAGCACGCCTATTGCGAGAAGCCGATGGGCAACGTGCTGGAGGAAGTGAAGGCGGCGCGCGATGCGGTCAAGCAGCGCAACCTCGTCGTGCAGATTGGGACGCAGCATCGCAGCGAGCCGTATCAGCTCGCGGCGCGCGAGATGCTGCGCACGGGCGTCCTCGGCGACGTCAGCAAGTACGAGATCGTGTGGAACTACAACGGGCCGCGGTGGCGCGGACGTCCGGAGGTGAAGCTGATTCGCCCGGAGGACACGGACTGGAAGACATGGCTGATGACGAAACCGGATCGTCCGTTCGATCCGCAGCTGTACTTCGAGTTCCGTCTCTATCGGGAATTCTCGAGCGGCATCCCCGATCAGTGGATGAGCCACGGGATCGATCTCGTCCACTTCTTCATGAACGAGACGCCGCCGCGCTCGATCGTGTCGCACGGCGGCGTGTTCGCGTGGCACGACGGGCGCCAGAACCCCGACACGTTCCAGGCGCTCGTCGAGTACCCGACCTTCCTCGTGAGCTATTCGACGAGCTTCGGCAACGACTGCGACAGCTTCTCGCGCATCATGGGGAAGAAGGCGACGCTCATCAACATCGGCGGGGAAGGCAGCCCGCGCTGGAAGGTCGTCGACGAGAAGGGGAACCACGAGGACAACCCGACGATCGACCGCGCCGAGCGCTGGGTCACCCTCCCCGGCGACGACAAGCCCGGCCCGATCAACATCGGCGACGAAGACCTGTCACACCAGTCGAACTGGTTCGAGTGCATGCGGAGCGGAAACAAGAAGACGCACGCCACCGTCGACAACGGCTTCCTGCACGCCGTTGCCGTCATCATGGCCGCGCAGTCGTACTGGCAGGGAAAGCGGCTGTACTACGATTCAGCGGCGGAGCAGATCAGCGACAGCGCCCCGACACACTGACGTCTTCTGGCGGACGGTGGCAGGCGGACGGTGGACGCCATCGGCCGCCGGGCCGCCGTCTTCCGGA
>JAICSD010000323.1 GCA_025937075.1 Vicinamibacteria bacterium
CCGAGCTGCAGCGTCAGGCGGCCGAACGCGCGCTGGGTCAGGTACGGATCATCGCGGCGATGGCCATCGGCGTCTGGATGATCTCGGCCGCGCTGGGGGTCTGGATGCCGGGCATGCGCGGCGGCATCGCGCGCGGACTTCTCGCCGGCGGCTGGGCGTTCGTGCTCGCGGCGCTTGCCGCGGCGTTTGCGGCCTGGCAGCGGATTTCCAGCTGGGGTGCATCCAATACAGCTGGACACGCCGCGTCTGGCGGTCCGGGGCTTGCAGAACGTCTTGCTCCCTGGCTGCTGCTGGGCGCGATTGCGTTGTCCGGCGCCTCGCTGCTCGTCGCGCTGTAGGCTCACAGGAGTTCAAGAGACCAGGAGCATTGATTTCTCCGGATCTCCTGTAGGCTCACAGGAGTTCAAGAGACCAGGAGCATTGATTTCTCCGGATCTCCTGTAGGCTCATAGGAGATTCAAGAGACCAGGAACATTCATTTCTCCTGATCTCCTGTGCTTCCACGATGATGCTTCCCAGGGAGACACGCACGCACCGATGATCACCGTGTTCGGCGCCGACTGGTGTGAGGACACCCGGCGCATCCTTCGGCATTTGCGCCGCCTGTCGGTGGCGCATCGCTATCTCAACATCGACGAGGATCTCGCGGCGCTCGAGCGCGCGCTCGTGCTGAACCGGGGCGTCCGGCGGACGCCCGTCATCGAGCTCCGCAGCCGCGTGCTCGTGGAACCGTCGAACGAATCGCTCACCGAAGCGCTCATCGACGACGGCGATCTGACGCGGGAGGACGCGCAGGAGCGGATGACCCTCCAGAATGTGGGCGACCTCGAGCGCGCATTGCGGACGGGCGCAGGCCTCGTGCTGCTCGCGATCGCTCCGCGCCTTCCTCGCATGCTCACCTGGCCCGTGCGGGTGGCGGGCACCGCCGTCGCGCTCTCGGGCATTGCCGGCTGGTGCCCCGCCTATTTCGCGGCGAACGTGAGCTCGCTCGACGGTCCCGGCGATCGGCCGGCGGAGGCCGCCCGGGAAGGCTGGGTCGGTCGCGTCCTGCCGGAGCCGGCGCAGTGAACCCGGCCGTCGATCGCGGCTTCGACGCGCTTGCCGGCGCACGTCATTCCGATCCGTTCTCGATCCTCGGTCCGCATCGGCAGGACGGCGGCCTGGTGATCCGCGCCTTTCATCCGTCCGCGGAGCGCGTGCTCGTCACCGGCGCGCACGAGCCGGCGGAGATGACCCGCGTCCATCCGGCCGGGATCTTCGAAGCGCGCTTTCCCGAGGTGCAGGAGCCATTCGACTACCGGCTGCGGATCGTGTACCCCGGCGGCTACTCGAACGAGATCGACGATCCGTACCGGTACGGCCGGATCATCTCCGACTACGATCTGTATCTCTTCGGCGAAGGCAAGCACACGCGCATCTACGACGAGCTGGGCGCGCACCTCTTGTGGATTGGCGCCGCGGAAGGCACGCACTTCGCCGTCTGGGCTCCCAACGCGGAGCGCGTCAGCGTCGTCGGCGACTTCAACGGGTGGGACGGCCGCGTGCACCCGATGCGATCGCTCGGCGCGAGCGGTGTCTGGGAAATCTTCCTGCCGGGCGTGCGGCAAGGGCAGCGCTACAAGTTCGAGATCCGTTCGCGCGCGCACGGAGAGCTGCTGCTCAAGTGCGATCCGTTCGGGTTTGCATTCGAAGTCCCGCCGCTCTCTGCCTGCATCGTCACGCGAACGGATTACGAGTGGGGCGACGCGGACTGGATCGCGTCGCGCGCCAGCCAGAACGCGTGGTTCAACCGGCCGATGGCGGTGTACGAAGTGCACCTCGGCTCGTGGGCGCGCATTCCGGTGGAGGCGAATCGCTATCTCACCTACCGCGAGCTTGCCGAGCGCGTGATCCCGTACGTGAAGGAGATGGGCTACACGCACATCGAACTGCTGCCCGTCATGGAGCACCCGTTCTCGGGATCGTGGGGCTATCAGGTGATTGGTTTCTACGCGCCCACGAGCCGGTTCGGCGCGCCCGCGGATTTCAAGGCGTTCGTGGACGCCTGTCACCAGGCGGGCCTCGGCGTGATCCTCGACTGGGTTCCCGGGCATTTTCCGAAGGACGCCCACGGCCTCGCGCGCTTCGACGGGACTTCGCTGTACGAGCACGCGGACCCGCGCCAGGGAGAGCACCGCGACTGGGGCACCCTCATCTTCAATTACGGGCGCAACGAGGTCCGTAATTTCCTGCTCGCCAACGCGCTGTTCTGGATGCAGGAGTATCACGCCGACGGCGTTCGGGTGGATGCGGTCGCCTCGATGCTGTACCTGGACTACTCGCGGCACGAAGGGGAGTGGGTGCCGAACCGCTTCGGCGGACGCGAAAACCTCGACGCGGTCGATTTCTTGCGGCAGCTCAATTCCCTCACGCACTCGGAGCATTCAGGTTCGATCACCGTCGCCGAGGAATCGACGGCATTTCCATCCGTCAGCCGGCCCACGTATCTAGGCGGCCTCGGTTTCACCTACAAGTGGAACATGGGCTGGATGAACGATATTCTCGAATACATCCGCCAGGATCCCGTCTATCGCCGCTATCACCACCAGCACCTGACGTTCTCGCTCCTCTACGCGTTCACGGAGAACTTCATCCTCCCCTTCTCGCACGACGAGGTGGTGCACGGGAAGGGTTCGATGTTCGCGAAGATCCCGGGCGACGACTGGCAGAAGGCCGCGACGCTGCGCGCGCTGTACGGCTACATGTACTCGCATCCCGGCAAGAAGCTGATGTTCATGGGCTGCGAGTTCGGGCAGGGCACGGAGTGGAACTACGATCACAGCCTCGACTGGCACCTGCTGCAGTACCCGCTCCACAGCGGCCTTCGCAAGTTCGTGCAGGATCTGAATCACGCCTACACCGCGGAGCCATCGCTCCATCAGTGCGATTTCGACTCGCACGGATTTCAGTGGATTGATTGCAACGATAGCGACAACTCGGTCGTGTCGTTCGTTCGCCGGGCGACGGATCCTGCCGACTTCCTCGTCGCCATCCTGAACTTCACGCCCGTTCCCCGCCACGGGTATACCGTCGGCGTCCCGCGGGCGGGGAGCTACACCGAACTCCTGAACAGCGACGCGGATCTGTACGGCGGCACCAACGTCGGCAACGGCGGCGTCGTCTTCACCGAGCCGGTCCCCGCCCACGGCCACGCCGACTCGCTGCGCCTCACGCTCCCGCCGCTCGGATTTCTGCTGCTGAAGCCGGCAGGGTAGGGGCGGCGCTGGCGCGGCGGAGCCGAACGGCGCTGGCGCATTGTGGGTCTCGCTCCCGCTGCCGTCACGCGGGAAACCGCGCTCCCGGCGATGGAACTAACGATGGGCCGCGTTGGTTGGGGTTTGCCGATCTCCGGTGAGCCGACTGTTCAGCTTCAAGGGTTAGCCGATGCATACGGTCCGCGTCCGACAGCGGACGTCGGGTCAGCCGGGGTGCGGTGAACGGACCTGCCGCGCCGCGCTCACGCGCGACTAGCCGGCCATCGCGACAATCGCGTGCCATTCGTCGTCGGAGACGGGCATGACGGACAGCCGCGGCATGCGCGTCAGGGGCAGCGACGCGAAACGCTTGTCAGCCTTGATCGACGCGAGCGACACGGGCGCTTTCAACTTTTTCACGGGCGCGACATCGACGGCGTACAGCTTGCCGGACTTGTCCGCGGGATCGGGATAGGCGTTGCCCACGGCCTTCGCGATCCCCACGACCGCCTTCTCGTCGCCCGTGTGATAGAAGAAGATCTGATCGCCCTTCTTCACCGCGCGGAGATGCTTTTGTGCGAGCGGGTTCTTGACGCCCGTCCATGACGTCTTGCCGTCGCGCACGAGGTCGTCATAGCTGTAATGCGTGGGTTCTTCCTTGAAGAGCCAATTCATCATCATACTTAGAGATGATGCATCGGCCGTTGTCAAGGCGCGAGGCATGGCGCAAGCTTCGGCTCACGGACCGTATCCAGCCGGGCGTGCGCGTGCTGCTCGTGGGAATCAATCCAGGCGTGCGATCGGCGCAGACCGGACATCACTTCGCCGGCCCATCGAATCGATTCTGGAAGCTGCTGTACGAATCGCGTCTGGTGCCGGAGCCGATCACGTTCGAGGACGATGTGCGGCTGCCGGAGTGGGGACTGGGCGTGACGAACGTGATCGCGCGGCCGAGCCCCGGGATCGACGCGCTTCGTCCGGCCGAGTACCTCGAAGGATGGCGCGTGCTCGAGCAGAAGATCGATCGGTTTCGGCCGCCGATCGTGGCGTTCGTCGGCGTGACGTTGTACCGCATGCTGTGGAAGACGCTCGGCGCGGCGCCTGCGCCGGCAATCGAGCCTGGCTTCCAGCACGCAACCGTGCACGGTGCGAGGATCTTCGTTCTCCCGAACCCGAGCGGACGCAACGCGAACTTCAGCTACGCGCAGATGCTGGACGGGTTCCGGGGGCTCAAGCGAGCGATGGACGAAGTATCGATTGATGCCAGAGCGTGCGTCATAAACCGAGGCGAAGGAGCGAAAGGGGAGTCCGAGGGGCGAAGCCCCTCGGACGAGATTAATGCGCGCCGACGGGTCCGCCCTCGGATCGTGGACGCTTCATCAGGAAGATCAAGGGCAGGAGCAGCAGGAATATCCATCCCAGCAGCCGAAAAAGCGACACGAACGCCACCATCGCCGCTTGCTGCTGCACGGATCCGAAGAGCGCCGCGTAAGCGCGCTGGGTCGCTGTAGCCATATCGGCGCCGGCCGCGAGGAAGCCGCTCCTGGCCGCTTCGAACGCGCGCCGCGTCACGTCCGAGTACGGATCGACGTGCGCGCCGAAAACGTTGATGTAGGCTTGCTGCTTCCTCGCGAGCAGCGTGCCGGTAGTGGCGATTCCAACGCTGCCGCCGATATTCCGCATCAGATTGAACAGGCTCGTCGCGTTGCCCATGCGCTCGCGCGGAATGGGATCCATACTGATCGTCGTCAGGGGCACGAAGAGCGCAGAGAGGCTGAGGCCCTGGAAGAACTGCGGCCAGAAGATGTCCCAGTAGCCGGCGTTCAGATTCAGGTCGCCGAGCCAGATGAGCGTCAGCGCTCCCCCGATGAGGCCCACCGCGACCAACTTGCGAGCGTCGATCTTGCCGGTGAGCACGCCAATGAGCGGCATGCCGATGAACGATCCGATTCCCCGCGGCGCCATGGCGATGCCAGCCTGCAGCGCCGGGTAACCGAGCAGCGTCTGCAGCATGATTGGCAGCAGCACGAGGCTGCCGTAGAGTACGAACCCGAGCGTCGTCATCAGGAAGACGCCCGTGCTGTAGGTCCGCTCCTTGAACACGTGGAGATCGACGACCGGTTCCCTAGCCATCCACTCGCGCACGATGAACGCAACGACCCCGATCGAGGACGTGATGACGAG
>JAICSD010000293.1 GCA_025937075.1 Vicinamibacteria bacterium
AAGAGCAACGCGGGCGGACGCCGCGTCTCCATCTTGTGCCGCACGTCCGTCCAGACCTGGTGGAAGTAGGACAGGTCGCTGATGATGTCGCGGTCCGAGCGGCTGGCGGCCGCGGTGCGGATGATGACGCCGCCGGTGAAGCCGTGCTCCTCGCGGAACTGCCGGACGATGCCGCGGAGCCGCGCGCGCTCTTCGCGCGACTCGATCTTGCGCGAGACGCCGACGTGGTCGACCGTCGGCATGAAGACGAGGAAGCGTCCCGGCATCGTGACGTGCGACGTCAGCCGCGCGCCCTTCGTGCCGAGCGGCTCCTTCACGACCTGGACGAGAATCTCCTGGCCTTCCTTGAGCAGCTCTTCGATGCGGGGCTGAGGCCGATCGCTCCGCGCGTCGGGCCGCGGCGCGGTGGCGGGACCACGGTCGCGGCCGCGCCGTTCGGGGATGGCAACCGCCGCTGTTTGTGCGGCGGCGCCGATGGCGGCCGGCTCCTCTTCCGATGCGGCAGCCGGAGCAGGCGGTTCGGCAACGGCTGCGGCGCCCGCCGAAGGATGGTCGTCCTCGTCGCCGGATTCGAGGCGCTCGAACTCCTCGACGGTGTTGACGACCTCAGTGACGTAGAGGAAGGCGTCGCGCTCGAGCCCGATGTCGACGAACGAGGACTGCATGCCCGGCAGCACCTTGGACACGCGCCCCTTGTAGATGTTGCCGACGACCCCGCGCTGATTCTCGCGCTCGATGAAGATCTCGACGACCTGATCGTCCTCGAGAATGGCCACGCGCGTGTCGTAGCCGTTCGAGGAGATGATCATCTCCTTGTTCATGGAACAAACTCCGTTGTGCGCGGAGGCGCGCCGTCCGGGAGACGCGCGCGTACGCCGGGGCTGGCGCGAACCATCGTTCCGCCATCCACAACGCGAAGAGCGTCAGCACCAGGAGCGTCATGACTCCGCTAATTCGTGAATCTCCTCATCCGCACGTTCAGGATGAGGCCAAACCCTGCGAGCGATGCGATCAGGGACGACCCGCCGTAGCTCATGAGCGGCAGCGTAATCCCCTTCACCGGCGCGAGGCCGGCGGACATCGACACGTTGTAGAGCACCTGAAACGCAAACCCTGAGATGATGCCTCCCACCAGATACGCGCCGAGGCGATCCTTCGCGAGCCGGGCCGCCTCGATCGAACGCAAAATGACGAACAGATAGAGGCCCAGCGCGGCGAGCACCCCGATGAATCCCTGCTCCTCCGCGAGGACCGAAAAAATGAAATCGTTGTGCGCCACGGGCAGGAACTTGTACTGCCCCTGCGTGCCCTGACGGAAGCCCTTCCCCGTCAGCCCGCCGGATCCGACGGTCACGCGCGCCTGAATCGTCTGATAGCCCGCGCCGCGCGGGTCCTGCTCGGGGTCGAGGAACGTCTCGATGCGCGAGCGCTGATAATCCTTGAGCGCGAACTTCCACGCGATCGGCGCCACGAGCACGCCCGCGAGCGCGAGGACCGCGAGGAGCTTCAGCCGCAGCCCGGCAAGATACGCCACGCCGATGAAGACCGGGATCAGCGTCACCGCCGTTCCAAGATCCGGCTGCTTGGCGATCAGCAGCAGCGGCACCGCCGTGAAGATCCCGCCGATCACGAGATCGCTCGTGTTGCGCGCGCCGCGGCGGTTCTCGCCGAAGTACATCGCGAGCACCAGCGCGATCACGATGCGGCCGAACTCGGAGGGCTGCAGGTGGAACGGGCCGATCGCGATCCATCGCTGGCCGCCCATCTGCGTGACGCCCTTGATGAGCACGAACAGCAGCAGCACGACCAGCGCGCCGAACAGGAACAGCGAGTGTTCCCCGAACATCCGGTAATCGATAGTCAGGCAGATGAGCAGGGCGAACAGGCCGATGGCGAGCGCGTACATCTGCGTGAGGACCTGCGGGCCCGCGTGGCCGCCGGTCGGCAGCGTGACGTAGGTCGTGCTGTAGATCATCGCCACGCCGATGCCCGACAGCAGCAGCACCGCTCCCAGCAGCAGCCAGTCGACGTGGAAGAACAGCCGGCGTTCGAACATGGGCTACTGGGCTTCGCCGCGCGCGAAGCGGTCGCTGAAATCGAGCCGCATCTCTTCGCGGCTTGGCGGCGGGGGCAGCGGCTGGCCGTCTTTCTTCGCGAAGTACGTCGCGAGAATGTGATGCGCGATCGATGCGGCGTTCGCGCTGTGCACGCCGTGCTCGACGAAGACCACGCCGGCAATCTCTGGATTGTCGCGCGGGGCGAAGAACACGAACCATCCATGGTCGCGCAGATCCTTGCCGCTCTTCGCCGCCGCGAGGCGGCCCTGGTTCGAAATAACCTGTGCCGTCCCCGTCTTGCCGCAGACGTCATGCCCCGGGATTTGCGCCCGTCTGCCGGTTCCACCCGCATTCACCACCATCCACATGCCGTCGCGGATGGCCTGGAGCTTGTCGGGCGCGACGTCAATCTTCGACTGCGGCGGAGGCGCCGGCACAGGCTTCCAGCCCGTCCCGTCGTCAGATGCCTTGACGAGGTGCGGCGTCACCCGTGTGCCGCCATTGGCCAGCGTCGCGGTGTAGACCGCCAGGGAAATGGGCGTCACCGAGACCTGCCCCTGACCAATGGCAACCGAAATCGTCTCCCCCGCGTACCACTTCTCGTGCATCTTCTCGCGCTTCCATTCCGTCGACGGCACGAGACCCGTCAGCTCGTTCGGCAGCTCGATACCCGACTTCACGCCGAGGCCGAGCAGCGTGGCCCACTTGTTGATGCGGTCGACGCCGAGCATGTTACCGACCGTGTAGAAGTACACGTCGCAGGACTGCTCGATTGCATGTCGGAGATCGACGTAGCCGTGTCCTTCTTTTTTGTGGCAGGCGAACCGGCGTCCGTAGAACGTGGCACCGCCGGCGCAGAACACCTTGAAGTCTGGTGTGATGACCCCTTCTTCGAGTCCCGCCAGCCCCACCGCCATCTTGAACGTGGATCCCGGTGAGTAGCGCCCCTGCAGCGCGCGATTCTGCAGCGGATGCAGCTCGTCTGTGTTCAACTCGGCCCACGTCGCGCGATCGATGCCGCCGGCAAACGCGTTCGGATCGTAGGCCGGACGGCTGGAAAAGCTCAGGACTTCGCCATTTCGCGGATCGAGAACGACAGCGGCACCATTGAGGCCCGCAACAGTAAAGCCGTCCTCGGTCGCCCGCTGCACGTCCGCGTCGATCGTCAACTGCAGACGGCGTCCCTCTTCCGGATTCTGCTTCCCTTCCGGGAGCTCGCGGATCTCGCGGCCGACGCTGTTCACGACGACGGTCTTCGTGCCGTCCTTCCCCATCAGCAGCCGGTTGTACGCCTGCTCGATTCCCGCCTGCCCGACGATGCTGCCCGAGTCGACGCCGTTGAAATCCGCGCGCTGCAGCTGCGTCTCGGTGATCTCGCCGACGTAGCCGAAGAGATGCGCCGCCAGGTCGGCCGCCGGATACTTCCGCGACGGCACTTCCTGATAGATGATGCCGGGCAATTCCCACTCGCGGGCACGAACGGCGACCACCTGCTCCATCGACGCGTTCTCGATCAGCACGATTGGCCGATAACTGGGCTCGCGCCGGCGGCGCGCCACGGTCTCGCGCAGCTGCGCTTCCTCGGTGCCGGTCGCGAACGCGAGCGCGTGCAGCGTCTCGTCGATGTTCTTCGTCTGCTCCCGGACGAGCGCAATGTTGTAGGTGTTCTGGTTCACGACGAGGACCTTGCCGTTCCTGTCGAGCAGCACGCCGCGCGGCGCCGGCAGCGGCAGGCGCCGCAGATGGTTGTTCTCCGCCATCTCGCGGAATTTCTCGTGCTGGGCGACCTGGAACACCCAGAAGCCGACGGCAAGGGCCGCAAACCCCGCCGCGATGATGTATTGCAGCGCGGTGAGTCGAGCGCCCAGGCCTCGCCGATCGTCCGGCATCAAGTTCGTGGACATCGCCTTAGAACCCCAGAACCTCAGAACCTAGAACCTCAGAACCTTCTCTTACTGAACGCCGCCCGTCTCGCGCTTCGACGCGCCAGCATGCCCGGTGCGTTCTCCACAATCCAGAATGCCATGACGCCGATGATCGCGTTCACCAGCGCCTGCGTGAGCGCCGCCGAATAGTGTGGCGCGAACGCGTGCCCCTGCGTGAGCGCCTGCAGGCCTTCGAACACGATCTCGTGCAGCAGCGTCGCCGCCGCGAACATGACGAACCGCGGCAGCATGTTCGCGACGATGAACTGCGCGCCGAGGACGCCGACCAGAAACCCGACCAGCGTCTTCGACAGCCCGCCGATCCCGACGATGCCGCCGGCCAGCGCGTCCTGCGCGAGCCCGCCGGCCATCCCCGCGAACAGCCCGATCACGGGCCCGAACGCGAGGGCGATGTACACGACCGCGACGAGGACCAGGTTCACCGCCACCGTTTTTCCTATGAGCAACCCCGAGATCGTCGTTTGCAGCGCGAGCGCCGCCGTCAGCGCCACCAGGACGGCCAGCGTTTTCACACGCCGCCCTCGTCGCGCGTCGCCGGCCGCGGCGGCACCAGCACGACGAGCACTTCCTCCAGGCTCGAGAAATCCACCGCGGGCCGCACGGTAATCGCGCGATACAGCCCTGGCCCGCGCTCCGACTTCTCGACCGTGCCGACCGTGAATCCCTTCGGGTAGATGCCGTCGACGCCCGAGGCGACGATCGCATCGCCTGCCTTCACGTCGGCGAGATTCGACACGAGATCCATGCGCAGCACCGGCTCGTTGTCGGACCCGAGAACCATGCCGCCAGCGCGGGTGCGCTCGCTCAGCGCGCCCGCGGCGGCGCTGCGGTCGATCAGGAGCTGCACACGCGCCGCGTGGGCGGCGGGGCTCCCGATGATGCGTCCGACTACGCCGGCCGGCGCGATCACCGCCATGTCGGCCTGCACGCCGTCCGCGGAGCCGCGATCGATGGTGATCGTGCGCATGCCGGGATTCGGGTTGCCGCCGATGACCTCGGCCGCCACGGTCGGAAGGCTCGCGCCCGATTTCAGATCCATCAGCGCCTGCAGCTTCTCCGAACGCGCCGCAAGCGCACGCTGCTCCTGCAGCCGGACTTCGAGATCCGCGACCTGCCGGCGCAGCGACTCGTTCTCCGCGCGCACGCCGCGCAGCGCGAAGTAGTTGTCCCAGACGCCTCGCGTGCCGCTGATCGCGCCGGATGTCGCGCGTTCGATGCGGGAGAACACTTCGAAGGTCACGAGCGAGAGCACGCGGACGCCCGAACGCGATTGCACCTGGGCCGACACGAGAATGACCTGTGCCAGCATGGCCACGCCGAACAGCACGCCGGTGCGACGTCGAACGTCCAGCATGTCTTAACGCTCGTGGGGCCCCACCCCCACTCGATGCGGCTCCGCCCGCTCCGCTTCCGCCTTCGCGTGAAGCTCCGGCGGACCCGCCGTAGCCTTGGCGGAGGCTGGGCGCTCGCCGCGGCCGCAGGCGCTGCCCGAATGACCGAGGGGTGCTGTCAATATCCGCGCGGGCACGACGCCTCAGTCAATCGAGATCTTCCGCAGCAGGTTGAAGTCCGACAACATCTTGCCGGCGCCGAGCACGACCGACGAGAGCGGATCCTCCGCCATCGCGAGCGGCAGGCCCGTTTCCTCGCGCAGCCGCTTGTCGAGGTTCTTGAGCATCGATCCGCCGCCGGTCAGGACGATGCCGCGATCGACGATGTCGGCCGACAGCTCCGGCGGCGTCCGCTCCAGCGCCACGCGCACGGCGTCGACGATGACGTTGACCGTTTCGGCCAGCGCCTCGCGGATCTCCTCGTCGGTGATGGTGATCGTCTTGGGCACCCCTTCGATCAGGTG
>JAICSD010000125.1 GCA_025937075.1 Vicinamibacteria bacterium
GGCGAACCATCCGGCGCCGGGTCAGGTCGTCTCCACCGCCCAGGCGCAGCTCGAAGAGCTCGAGACGTTCATCCGCCGGCAGGATCTCGTGACCGTGCCCGAGTCCGCTCAGGTGCAGGTGGCGCCGACGCCGCGCTTCTATCGCTGGACTTTCGCCAGCATGTGGACGCCGGGTCCGTTCGAGGCGCGGCCGCTGCGCGCCTACTACTACATCACCGACGTGGATCCCGCGTGGCCCGCAGAGCGGCAGGAGGAACACCTCCGCGATTTCAGCTACGGCGCGCTCTGGGCGATCTCGGTCCACGAGGTGTTCCCCGGACACTTCCTCCATTACCAGCACCTGCGGCGCCTCAGGTCCTCGCTGCGCAAGTCGATCCTGTTCTCGTCTGCGGCAATGGTGGAAGGCTGGGCGCATTACGCCGAGCACATGATGGTGGAGGCGGGCTTCCGGAAGCAGGACCCGGCGATCAAGCTGGGTCAGCTCGCCGAAGCGCTCATCCGGATCTGCCGTCTGATCGTCGGGCTGCGGCTGCACTGCGAGGACCTGTCGGTCGAGCAGGGGGTCAGAATCTTCCGCGATGAAGCGTATCTGGAAGAAGCCGCGGCGCGCCGCGAGGCCGAGCGCGGCACGTTCGACCCGTCGTACGTGCTCTATTCGCTCGGCAAGCTGATGGTGCTGAAGCTTCGCGAAGACTACAAGGCGCAAGCGGAGGGACGTTTCTCGCTGCGCGAATTCCACGACGCGCTGCTCGGCAACGGGACGGTCCCGCTGTGGCTCCACCGCAACCTGCTGCTGGGCGAGAACAGCGGCGCGATGCTCGAGTAATCCAGATGCCCTTATACGAATATCAGTGCGACGCCTGCCGTCATCGATTCGAACGCATCCAGAAGTTCTCCGATCCGCCCGTTGACGTCTGCCCGCAGTGCGGCAGGGGGCCGGTGCAGAAGCTGCTCTCGTCGCCCGCGATTCAGTTCAAGGGATCCGGTTGGTACGTGACGGACTACGCGAAGAAGTCATCGGGCGAGTCGAAGGACGGAAAGCCGGCAAAAGACTCGAAGGACGGGGCCGGCGCCGCAGGCAAGTCGGGCGAGTCGTCGTCGGCGGGAGCGGAGTCATCCGCGTCGGCAGCGAAACCTGCCGAATCGTCTACATCAGCAGAGAAGAAGGCCTGACTCAACGATGCCCTAGAGTCGTTGTCTGACCGAGGTCGATCCCCCGCAGGTATTCGCGGAAGGGCTCGGCGAGATCGGGTCTGCGCAGCGCGAAATAGACGACGGCTCTCAGGAATCCGAGCTTGTTGCCGGTGTCGTGGCGGACGCCGTCGATCCGGCAGCCGAAAATGGGCCGTTTCTTCAGCAGGCGACGCAGACCGTTCGTGAGCTGAATCTCGCCGGTGCGATCCTTTGCGGTCTCCTCGAGCGCAGGGAAAATGTCGGGCGTGAGGACGTAGCGCCCGATGATGGCGAGGTTGGATGGCGCCTCGTCGCGCGGCGGCTTCTCCACGAGATCGCGGATCCTGTAGACGCCCGGCCGCACCTCGTCGGCGTCGATGATGCCGTACGCGCTCACGTCCTGCTTCGGCACCTCTTCGATCGCGAGGACAGGGCCGCCGAGCTCGTTGAACACGTCGATCATCTGCTTCAGCGCCGGCGGTTCCGCGTCGATGACATCGTCGCCCAGGATCACGGCGAAGGGTTCCTGCCCGACGAGCGTCCGCGTGACGAGCACCGCGTGTCCGAGGCCGAGCGGTTCCCCCTGCCGCACGTACGAGAAGTTGATCAGGTTCGAGATCTTCCTGATCGCCGCGAGCAGCTCCGTCTTCCCGCGCGCTTCGAGGAACGTTTCGAGCTCGACCGAGACGTCGAAGTGATCCTCGATGGCGTTCTTGCCGCGGCCGGTCACCAGGATGATGTTGTCGACGCCCGAGGCGAGCGCCTCTTCGACGCCGTACTGGATGATCGGTTTGTCGACGAGCGGCAGCATCTCTTTCGGCTGCGCCTTCGTCGCAGGCAGAAACCGCGTGCCGAGACCCGCGGCGGGGAAAACCGCCTTTCGCACCGGAGATGTCATGCCGGGCATCGTATCTCACGAGCGTTGGCTCCGGTATAGGATTTAGCGAATGCTCGATCCGGCGTACGTCAGAGACCACATCGACGCGGTGCGCACTGCCCTTCGACAGCGCGGCCTGAACCCCGACGCGGAGCTGGAGCAGCTGGCGTCGCTGGACGCCGCGCGGAGGCGCGTGATCCCCGACGTCGAGGGTCTCAAGCGCGAGCAGAATGCATCCGGCGAAGAGATTGCGCGGGCGAAGCGCGAAGGGCGCGACCCGTCGGAGATTTTCGCGGCCAACAAGCTGCGCGCGCAGCGCATCCGCGAGCTCGAGGCGGATCTCGAACGGGTTGAAGAGCAGCGGCTGCAGCTCCTGATGACGCTGCCGAACCTGCCGCACGCGAGCGTTCCCGTCGGCGCCTCGGCGAAGGACAACGTCGAAGTGCGCCGGCACGGCACGCCCCGCGAGTTCGACTTCGAGCCCAGGCCGCACTGGGATCTCGGACCCGCGCTCGGCATACTGGACTTCGAGCGCGCGACTCGAATGTCCGGCGCGCGATTCGCTGTCCTGATCGGTGCGGGCGCGCGCCTTTCACGCGCGCTGATCAACTTCATGCTCGATCTGCACACGCGGGAGCATGGGTACCTCGAAGTCGAGCCGCCATTCCTGGTCAACGGCGACGCGCTGCGCGGGACGGGGAATCTTCCCAAGTTCGAACAGGATCTCTTCAGGATTGCCGGCGACTGGGATCTCTATCTGATTCCAACTGCTGAAGTGCCGCTCACGAACCTGCATCGCACGGAGATCCTCGACGGGCGAACCTTGCCGCTCCGCTACACGGCCTATACGCCGTGCTTCCGCAGCGAAGCGGGATCGTACGGCGCCGACGTGCGCGGACTGATCCGCCAGCATCAGTTCGACAAAGTGGAGCTGGTGAAGCTGACGACCCCGGAGCAGTCGTACGACGAGCTGGAATCGCTGACCGCGAACGCAGAGGAGGTGCTGCGGCGGCTCGAGCTTCCATATCGCACCGTCGTGCTGTGTACCGGCGACATGGGCTTCGCGTCCGCGAAGACCTACGACATCGAGGTCTGGCTTCCCAGCCAGAAGACCTACCGCGAGATTTCCTCCTGCAGCAATACCGACGCGTTTCAGGCGCGCCGCGCCAGCATCAAGTTCCGCCCGCAGGGGACCGGGAAGGCGGAGCTCGTCCACACGCTCAACGGCTCGGGCCTCGCGGTCGGGCGCACGCTGATTGCGATCCTGGAGAATTTCCAGCAGAAGGACGGCTCCGTCGTCATTCCAGCGGCGCTCCGCCCGTTCTTTGGTGCGGACCGGATCGAGCCCCGCTAGATCAGCCCTCCATGTCGAACGCGAGCTGCTGGATGAGCGTCGCCAGTTCCGTGCGCGCGCGCGCGCGTTCCGCCTCCGCCGCACGCTGATCCGTCCGCAGCGCTTCGAGCCTGTCCTCCTGTGCGACGAGCTGGCGCGTGTACCGCTGGACGAGCGCCTTCTCCTCGTCGGTGTTGTGCAGCGCCTTCATGTTCTCGCGAACGCGCTGCTGGTCCTGCGTAATCGATGCAATCTCTCCCATGATTGCGGACAGGCGCGCGTCGGCTGCCGCGAGCTGCCTCCGCTTGTCGAGGATCGGCTGCAGCGCTTGCCGCAGCGTTGCGTCGGGCGCCCCACGCTGGGTGAGCATCACGAGCAGCTTCTCGTCGATATCTCCGATTGCGTATCGCGTGTCGCCGGTGCGCCGTTCGGTGACGGTCAGCGTCGCTTCCTTCTTCGGATCGACGGCAACGCGGTATCGCGCCGATCGCGCGGTGGCCTCCGCCGGCGCCGGCTCCTGCGCGACGCTCCAGCCGGTACGCACGGGGTGTTCGATGATCAGCATCCGCGGCGTCGGCGCCCACGACGCCACCGACCACGCCGCCACGGGCGACGACTTTGTCGTTGGCGCGCGAGCCCGCTGTCACGGTCACCGCTTCGGAGACGCCACCCACGCGCAGGCTGCCGTCCACCTGCTCCATCGCGCCGTTTCGAATCGTCAGCTCGCGCTCGACGGTGCTGAATCCCGTCAGCGCGAACTGCAGACGGTAGTTGCCGGGATTCCCCTGGAGCACGTAATGCCCCTGCGCATCCGTCGTCGTCTGAACCTGAACCGCGTGGTTCGCGTCGAGAAGCGACACCGTTGCGCCGGGCAGAGGCGCCCCGGCGGCATCACGCAGGAAACCCGTGATGATGCCCTGGATCGCCTGCAGCGTCGGCGCGTGCGTCTGCGGCGTCGTGAGGAATGTTTCGGGCAGCGGCACGACGGGCCGGCGTGCGTAGTACGGCTGCGAAATGTTCTGAATGAACGACTGGGGCGCGCCCGCGACGAGCGAGAGCTCTACGTTCGTCCAGTCTTCGCCCACCGTGTTGTCGACGACCGCCCATCCCTGAAGCAGCGGCGCCACGCCCGACTCCGACGAGAGCACGAGTCGATAGGTCGATTTCCAGATCGGGACCTCGCTGATGTAGCTGACGAAGATCCGCCTCGTCCCCGTCCCCGCTGTGGAGATCACCATGCGTCGAACGTCGCGATCGCGGCCGGACGCGATCAGCGCAAGATAGCGCGACAGCTCCTCTCGAAGGTCGCGCTCGCCGATGTGAACACTGACATCGGGTCCGAGCACGAGTGTGCGGACGCTCCCTTCATCGGTCACGAGCGTCAGCTCGTCGACGGTTTCAACGGTGTCTCCCTTCGGTCTCTCGCGCCGCTCCACGCTGAGCAGTCGGCCGGCGACGACCGTCGCGGCGCTTCGAACGTCGACGCGCGCGCCGCGCAGCGCGTTGTAGACGTCGAGCGGATTCGCGTCGGCGCCGAGCGGCAATCGCAGCGCCGACAGGCGCTCGTCGAGCGGCGCGGTCGAGTTGTAGTTGATGTTGACGATGTGCCCGGCGTCGAGATCGAGAGCGGTCAGCGACTTCAGGACGTCATCGAGCTGGCTGCTGGTGAACTGCACGGCCACATCCGCTGATCCCGAGACGGAGCCGAGGTGCTCGAAGTACCCGACGCCGCTCTTGTACAGGACCACGCGCCGAACCGGCAGTTGCGCGGTCTCGCTGTCGGCGCGCTGCGCGAGAGGCTGCGCGACGAGCATCGACAAGAACACCAGGGACGCGAAAAGACGTACGCGCACGGAAACCTCCCGGCCGGCGAGGCCATCACCTATATCAGTGGGTCTTCTGCGGCCGCCAGCGCCGCGTATGCGTTTAGACACGGAATTTCACATCATGGCTCTCGGCGCGCTGTCTGATCGCGTACCCATGATCGTGAGCGCGTTTTCAATTTGGTAAGCGTCGTGGCATCGCGGGGCGCGTATGACCGCGCGTGCGCGCGGCGCACGGCTCTTGCACGGCGCGTTGTGCCATGAAGCGCGCCTTGATCGTCACGGGCCTGCTCGCCGCGGCGTGCGGCGGCTCCGGATCGAAGAATCCCGCCGCGCCCGATACGCCCCGCGTGCTCCAGGGCCAGACCGTCAGCGCGATCGACGGCACCCCTGCGGGAAGTCTCAGCGTTGTCGTTGGCACCCACTTCGCCGTCGCGTCGGACGCGAACGGCAATTTTCAGGTCGACGTCGGCGGGCCGGGTTCGTACGACACGCAGGTGAGCGGAACGACCGTCGTGGAGCGCCACACCACGGTGACCGGGCCGACCGCGGATCGGACGAAGGTCTCGCTGATTCCCGCGGGCTTCGACCTCGCGGCGTTCGACGAGATGTTCCGCACGTCGAACAGCCGCCTCCAGCGCTGGACGAGCAGGCCGGCCGTCGTGATCGTCGCCTCGGTGATGAAGTACACGGCGAACGACACGGACCACTACGAGGCGACCGGCGAACAGTTGACGGACGATGAGGTTGCCAGCCTGACGGCGCACCTCACCGAAGGGCTGACGCTTCTGACGGCAGGAACGTTCACCAGCTTCGCATCCGTCTTGGTTGACCACCCGCAGGTGGGCGAGCAGGTCACCGTTCGCCGCGCCGGAACAATCGTGGTTGGGCGCTACACCGGCATCACGACGCTCGCGAACACGATTGGCTATGGGACCTGGGCGGAGCAGCCCGACGGCACGATCGTTGGCGGCACCATGTGGCTCGATCGCGACTTCGATCGAAACGATTCACGGCGTCGTCTGCTGCGGATTCACGAGCTCGGACACGCGCTCGGCTACAACCACGTCACCGTTCGCGCGTCGATCATGAACCCGGCGATCGGCCCGGAGCCCAATGATTTCGATCGCGCCGGAGCGACGATCGCGTTTCAGCGACCGGTGGGGAACGTCTCGCCTGACACGGATCCCGCGACGGGGCGTCGCTCGTTCTCGGTCACGGACGGTGGGTTCCACTGGAACACGCCGATTCGCTGAGGTCGCTTGGACCGCCATCCACGCTGACATCCCCTGCGCTTGAGACAGATCGAGCTGGCGTACAGATCCTGAAAATCCGATGAATAGCGCGAGCGCGGACGACGGGGTCTGGCGAGTTCCCCGGGATCCGCGCGGCGGGCGCTCTTCTTGTGCGAAAATTTCCTGAGCGGAGAGATGGCCGAGTGGTCGATGGCGGTGGTCTTGAAAACCACTGTACCCGGAAGGGTACCGGGGGTTCGAATCCCTCTCTCTCCGCCAACCTTCGCCAAACGCTCGCGTCGCTGGCGGCTACGGTTGGCAAGCCAGGCCCAACGCTCGCGGCCTACTTGACGATTCGAAAGGTCTTCGTCTCGATGGCTTTGCCGTCGAACGACACCTCAGCGCTGTAGTCGCCGGGCGGAAACCCGGCAGCCCCCTTCAGGCTGAAATCCGTCGCCGCGACGTCCTTGTACGAGACCTGCTTGGTCGCCTCGTTCAGCACGCGATCGCCAAACTTCCAGCGGACGCCGATCGTGGCGGAGCCGATGCCGGACGTGAGCACCGATACATACACGGTGTCGCCCGGCTGGAACGTGGTGGCTGTGATCCCGACGGTGTTGTCGGAGTTGAGCGTCCGACCGAGCTGAACGCTGGTCACCCGGAGCGTGTGCGGCGAGCAGGTCGCCAGCGACACCGCCAGACTCAGAACAATGGCGCGCCTCTTCGTTACCATAGGCTACGCAGTGTAACGTCTCGTCATCCCCGGCGTACGCTCACGCTCGTCGAAGCCGGGTGATTCTTCGGGCGTCCTGATGTCATCGGGGGCTGCCTGTTTGCTGGTAGCTGCACGACAAGTGCTGGGTCGATGCCTGGTTCGAAGACCGCCACGCAGGGGCTCGATGAGCTCCCGCAGGTGCGAAGGAGACATAATCTCCTGCATGGATCAGCAGTCGCTGCGCGCGCTTCAGGCGCCGCTGAAGGATCAGTATCGAACCGACCCGCAATCAGCAGTCATCACCCTCCGGGCACACGGCGCGCTCGGCGAAGGCGTCACGTGCAGCGTCGAGACAGGACGCGCTCTAGTCCAGGCAGGTCTGCATCCCGCAACCGGCGGCACCGGAATGGCGGCATGCTCAGGTGACATGCTGCTGCAGGCGCTCGTTGCGTGCGCGGGTGTGACGATGAATGCGGTCGCCACCGCGCTCGGCATCGACGTGCGCGGCAGCGTCAGCGCGGAAGGCGATCTGGATTTCCGCGGCACTCTGGGCGTGGCAAAGGACGCGCCGGTCGGGTTCGCACGCATCCGGCTGCGATTCGACGTCCAAAGCGACGCGCCGCCGGAGCAGTTGAACAAGCTTCGCGAGCTGACGGAGCGGTATTGCGTCGTGTACCAGACGCTCAAGACCGCGCCACCCGTAGCAGTCTCACTCAACGCGAGCTGAACGCCCGCGCGAGGGAGGTAGGGCGGTCCTTTCAGGGCCGCGAGGAAAGGAACCGAACATGGCGAATTCCATCACGGACGACATCCACCGCGCGGCAACCTGGTCGCTCGTGCTGAGCGTCCTGATGATCGCCGCCGGTGTGCTGGCGATCGCCGCTCCTGTCGTCGCCGGCGTTGCCTTGACGGCGATCGTAGGCTGGCTCCTCGCGTTCAGCGGCGCGCTGCACTTCGTGTTCGCGTGGCGTGCGGGCCGGGCGAGCTCGGTCGTGTGGGAGATTCTGCTCGGCGTGCTGTACGGCGCGATCGGCTTCTACCTCGTCGCCCATCCGCTTGCCGGCCTCGCATCGCTCGCCCTGGCGCTCGCGATGTATTTGGTCATCGAAGGCGTGCTGGAGCTCGTGTTGTCGTTTCAGCTCCGGCCCGCTCCGGGAAGCGGCTGGCTGATCCTCGACGGCATCGTCACGCTCGTGCTCGCGCTCATGATCTGGAGCACCTGGCCGTCGAGCTCGCTGTGGGTGGTGGGCACGATTGTCGGCATCAGCATGCTGTTCAGCGGCATCAGCCGGCTCGTGCTCTCCATGCAGGTGCGCCGCCTCACCGCGTGATACACACGCGCACCGCCGCATCCGCCGACGCGTTCGGTGACTGGCTGGCCGGCCTCGAATCGCGTCACCTCGCGAATCTCACGCGCCCTGAGCTGACGCGCGCGCTGCGCGCGTTGTCATCCTGCTACGTCGAACGGCGCGGACGGCTCGCACGCGGCGGTGCGCTCGACTCCGCGGGGAAGCGTGCGGCTTTTGCACTGTTCTACGCACCGCTGCACTTCCTGACGACGCGCGCGATCGTCGGCGCACTGGGTGCTGATGCCGTCCCGGTGGAGGAGATCGTGGATGCAGGGTGCGGAACAGGCGCAGCGGGTGCGGCGTGGGCGTTGACGGCCTCGCGTCAGCCGTCCGTGCGCGGGATCGATCTCAACCCCTGGGCGGTGCAGGAAGCAAACTGGACGTATGCACGGCTGAACGTCAAGGGGCGCGCCACGCAGGGCGACATCGCCTCGATCAGATTGCGCCTCGGTTCGGCACGCGCGGTGCTCCTCGCGTACGCGGTGAACGAATTGCCAGACGTGAAGCGCGCGGCGCTGCTTCCGGTTCTCCAACGTGCCATCGGTCAAGGCACCTCCGTTCTCATCATCGAACCAATTGCACGCCGGACGACCCCGTGGTGGCCCGAGTGGATCGACCTGCTGACGGCTGCCGGCGCGCGCGAGCACGAATGGCGGTTTCCGGCCGTGCTCCCGCCGCTCCTCGCTGATCTCGCGAAAGGGGCCGGGCTGCGCCCGACCGAACTGACCGCCCGATCGATCTCATGCCTGCCGGGTGAGTGAGTCGCGTTCGAACTTGTCAGCGATGCGTCGAAATCGTACATGCCGGCACCGACGAACACCGTAAGTCGTTGACGTGCCGGATCGATACCCGGCACAAGGGGTGCTGCTGCGCACCCGATGCGCTTCAGGGTCAGCGGCCGGCACGATTCCTTGCTGCTCGCTGGCTTTGCGTTCGCGCTCCTTCTGGTGTTTCAGCGGTCGCTTCAATACCTCCTCCACATCGCGGCCGACATCGAGCGAACGTATGGCGTGGCGCTCGTGCCGGCGCTGCTCGTGCTGAGCGTCATGTTCGTGTTTCACCTGCACGCGAACCGCCGGGAAATGCGCGCGGAAGCGGCGGCGGCCGCTGCGGAAGCCCGCCTCGCGCGGGCGCAGGCGTCCGAGCTGGCGGAGCTCATGACCTTCGGGCAGTCTTTGAGCCGCGCGCTGACGCTCGACGGGCTGCACGAAGCGGTCTGGCGGCATCTGCCCGTTCTGGCGAAAGGAACGGACATCTGGGTCCTGTTGCGCCGCGACGGCGAGTGGGAACGCGTCACCGATCGCGGGCACGCCCGGTGGCGATCCGGCGAGCTGGAAGCGATTGCCGACCGCATCGTCCGCTCGCCCGCGGAGCTCCTGGCCAGCGGCGATGCGATCTCCTGTGACGGGTTCGCGTGCCACGTCATCACGGTGGGAGGCGCGCCACTGGGAATCGTCGGCATCGCTGCGCGCCAGCCGTCGGAAGAGACACGCCGGGCCGTAGGGACCGCGGTCACGCTGCTGGGAATCGCGCTGCGGAACGTTCAACTCTTCGCGGAGGTGCGCGCGACGGCCCTGCGCGACGAGTTGACTGGCTGTTTCAACCGTGCGCACGCGCTCGAATCGCTCGAGGCAGAGCTGACGCGCTCGCGCCGTACGAACGCGCCGCTCTCCGCGATCATGCTCGACATCGATCAATTCAAGCGCATCAACGACGA
>JAICSD010000414.1 GCA_025937075.1 Vicinamibacteria bacterium
CGCCTACACCTTGAGCCACTCCGAGGACAACGCGAGCAACAAGCGCGACGTCCTGTTCAACAGCTTCGACGACACGGGCTACTGGGGCAATTCGAGCTTCGACCGGCGGCACGTGTTCAACTTCTATTACATCTACGACCTGCCGTTCTTCAGCCAGCAGAACTCGCTCGTGTCGCGCGTGCTCGGCGGCTGGCAGATCGCCGGATCGACGTTCATGCGCACGGGCACGCCGCTGTGGGTCACCCAGACGTCCGACATTGCCGGCGTCGGTGATGCCTTCGCGCAGCCGTGGAACCAGGCCGGCGATCCGCAGAACGGCGCGAACCAGCAGTTCTCGAACGGAGCGTCTGCGGACCAGAACTTCTGGTTCAATCCCGCGGCGTTCACCGCGCCCGCGCCGGGAACCTTCGGCAACGCGCCGCGGTTCGCGATCTACAACCCCGGCCAGGTGCAGTGGGACATCGCGTTCTTCAAGAACGTCGCGGTGAAGGGAACCCAGAACATCCAGTTCCGGGCGGAGATCTTCAACTTCCCCAACCACCCGAACTGGAGCGGCGCGCAGGCCAATCCGACGAGCTCGACGTTCGGCCGCATCACCGGCAAGGATGACGGGCGGCGCGACGTGCAGCTCAGTCTGCGGTATCTGTTCTAAGGATTCTCGGATCCTCGAAAGGCCCGGAGGCACGTCCTCCGGGCCTTTTTTTTGGCCGCGGACTCACGCGGACGACGCGGAACCCACTCCAACCTCGCCTCCGCGCTACGGCGCGGCAAGCGCAGCTGAGTTTTCCCCGTCGTCGCGCCTGCACTACAATCGCCGCGTCATGCAGATCATTCGAAACCGCAAAATCTACGACGTCTGCATCGTCGGCTCCGGCGCGGGCGGCGGCATGGCCGCCAAAGTCCTGACCGAGGCTGGCGCGGACGTCGTCCTGCTGGAAGCCGGCGTGAACTGGAATCTCGCGAAGGACTCGAAGATGTTCGCGTGGTCCTACGATTCGCCGCGGCGCGGCGCCGATATCCCGGAGCGCCAGTTCGGTGAATTCGACGCGGGGCTCGGCGGATGGACGCTCGAGGGGGAGCCGTACACGAGCGCCCCTGGCGAGACGTTCGACTGGTACCGGACGCGGATGCTCGGCGGCCGCACGAACCACTGGGGCCGCATCTCGCTGCGCTTCGGTCCCTACGACTTCAGGCGCAAGAGCATCGACGGCCTGGGTGAGGACTGGCCCATCACCTACGACGACATGAAGCCGTATTACGACAAGGTCGATCGCCTGGTCGGTATTTTCGGCACCGTCGAGAACCTGCCGAACGAGCCTGACGGCATCTTCCTGCCGCCGCCGAAGCCGCGCTGCTACGAGTTCTTGATCAAAGAAGCGGCGACGAAGCTGAACATCCCGATGATTCCATCGCGGCTCTCGATCCTCACGCAGCCGCACAACGGACGGCAGCAGTGCCACTACTGCAGCCAGTGCGGGCGAAGCTGCGCGACGAACTCGAACTTCTCGTCGACGGGCGTCCTGATTCCGCCGGCGATGAGGACCGGGCACCTGACGCTGCTGTTCAATTCGATGGCGCGCGAGGTCACCGTCGATGCCAACGGGCTCGCCGACGGCGTCGCCTATATCGACAAGGTCGCGAACCGTGAGAACCACGTCCGCGCGCGCATCGTCGTGATCGCCGCGAGCGCGTGCGAATCGGCGCGCATCCTCCTCAACTCGAAGTCGTCGAAGTTCCCGCAGGGGATCGCGAACTCGAGCGGGATCGTCGGGAAGTACCTGACCGATTCCACAGGGACGAGCGTGACCGGCTTCATCCCGAAGATGATGGACCTGCCGCCGCACAACGAGGACGGCGTGGGCGGCATGCACCTGTACATGCCGTGGTGGCTCGACAACAGCAAGCTCGATTTCCCGCGCGGCTACCACATCGAGATCGGCGGCGGCCGCCGCATGCCGTCGTACGGTTTTCTCGGCGGCATTCACAACTACACGGGGGTCGAAGCGGCGGGCAAACCGCTCGCGTTCGGCGGCTACGGCAAGCAACTCAAGGACGACTACCGCCGGCTCTATGGCGCGACCGTCAACTTCGCGGGGCGCGGCGAGATGGTGCCGAACGAGAACTGCTACTGCGAGCTCGACCCGCGCGTCGTCGATCGCTGGGGAATTCCCGTCCTGCGCTTCCACTGGAAATGGAGCGACTACGAGTACAAGCAGGCGAAGCACATGCAAGAGACCTTCCGCTCCATCATCCACGAGATGGGCGGCACTCCGCTGACGCCGATGCCGGCCGCGGAGGACGGCTACAACCTGGCCGATGGCGGACGGATCATCCACGAGATCGGCTGCACGCGCATGGGCAACGATCAATCCACGTCGGTGCTGAACAGCAACTGCCAGGCGCACGACGTCAAAAACCTGTTCGTGGCGGACGGCGGCCCGTTCGTTTCGAACGCCGACAAGAACTGCACGTGGTCGATCCTCGCGCTCTCGATGCGGACGGCCGAGTTCATCGCCGACGAGCGGAGAAAGGGGACGCTGTGAACGAGATCAAGCGGCGAACGGTTCTGCAGTTGATGACGGCCGCACCGGTGGCGGCGGCAATGACGTGGACCGAGGCAGACGCGCAGGAGGCGCACCAGCACGCGCAGGCCGCGAAGACGACGGCCGCGAAAACCGGCGCGCCCCACAAGCCGACGTTCTTCAACGCGCACGAATGGGCCACCGTGCGGATGCTGGTGGACATCATCATCCCGCGCGACGATCGCTCCGGCAGCGCGACCGATGTCGGCGTTCCGGAGTTCATGGACTTCATGATGAACGACCAGCGCGGGCGTCAGACGGCAATGCGCGGCGGCCTCGCGTGGATCGACTACGAGTGCGAGAAGCGCTTCGACAAGCGCTTCATCGACTGCACCGACGACCAGCGCAAGGGCGTCCTCGACGACATCGCGTGGCCCGAGCGCGGCACGCCGGCGATGTCACAGGGGATCGCGTTCTTCAACAGCTTCCGCGACCTTACGGCGACGGGCTTCTGGACGACGAAAGTCGGGATACAGGACCTGCACTACATGGGGAATGTCTTCGTCGCGGAGTGGAAGGGATGCCCCGAGGAGGTGTTGAAGAAGCTGGGGATCGCTGACGCGTGAGGCTTGCCGCGCCGTAGCGGCGGCGCCGCGGAGGCGGGAGGCTGGAGGTTGGAAAACCTGAAACCATCCAACCTCCAACAACCAACATCCTCTTGTCTCAGAATATGTACTTGAACGCGAACTGGAAGTTGCGCTGCGGATCCGTGTTCCCGTACGCGGTCGCCGTGATCCGTCCCGCGTTTGGATTGTTGTTTCCCGGCACGCCAATCTCCGAGTCCGGGTTGCCAAGATTGACGTGGTTCAGAAGGTTCACCGCCTCGATCCGGAACTCCAGCTCGTGGTCATTGATCACCCTGAACTTCTTGAACAGTGACGCATCGAGCCGCCAGTAGCCCGGACCCCGCAAGTCGTTCCGCGGCAGATTGCCGTAGGTGCCCTTCGCCGGCCGGGCGAACGCGCTGCCTGCCGAACCTATGGCCGCCGCGTTGAACCATTGATCGCGTGTCTGCGGTCCGCTCGGATCGCCGGTCAGGTCCGGACGATTCGGACCCGCGTCCCGGTCCGCGCCGGCGTCACGGTAGGTGACGTTGAAGGGCAGGCCGCTCTGGATCATGGTGGTCTGGTTGAACTGCCACCCACCCAGCCAGCGGTTCTCGTGCATCCACGGCAGCTCGTACACCGTCGAGACCGAGAAGCTGTGCACGCGATCCCAGTCGGCGGGTCCGTATTCGAGGTCCGGCAGGTAGAAGAACTGATCTCCTCCGTGCTGCCGCTCGTGCTGATACGTGTACTGCGAGAAGACTGACCAGCCCTGTGAGAAGCGCTTCGTGAACTTCGTCTGCAGCGAATCGTAGCGGTTCGTGCCGCAGTTGCAGAACACTGTGATGTCCTGCGTCCAACCGTAGCGGCTGAAATAGGGCCGCCGTTGATTCTGGGACAGCGTCCCGAACCCCTGGATCGTCGGCTGA
>JAICSD010000445.1 GCA_025937075.1 Vicinamibacteria bacterium
CGCGAGCAGATCGATGTCGGACGCCGGCGCGAGCTGACGCCGGCCGTAGCCGCCCAGCGCGGCGACGAGCACACTCTCGCGGGGCACGGGTGCCTCGTCGCACAGTTGACGGACGAGGGCGTCGATGCGCGTGGAGTAGCGCTCGAGCGCAGCGCTCCCGCCCTGGCCGCGCAGGATGTCGTCGACGAGCTCCCGCCGCGCCGAGTCGAGAATCACGGCCGGCGTCGGCCGCGGCCGTACCGGCACATCTCTGTTCAACACGCGGGACGATCCTATAACGGCTCCTTCGTCGAAGTCGGAGGGCGGGGTTCGGGATCCGGGGTTCGGGTCTTTACTTACTCTTGAAGCTCAACGCATACAGGACGCCGAATCCAATCGACGTCTGCGTGCTCTTCAGCTCGCCGTCGGCGCTCGTGAACACCGGCTGATTGGAGAAGTCGGTGCGGTACTCGACGCGGCAGAGGAAGTTGTCGATGATCTTCACTTCCACGGTGCCGGTCATCTCCTTGAGCGTCTGCACAGTGCCCGTCGTCAGCCCCGCCGGATCGTCGTAGAGCTCGAACCGCGGCGAAAGGGTAATCCGGTCGTTCGCCTGATACTTCGCGTATCCGGCGACGCCCTGCCAATGTCCGCTGATCCCGGCGATCGTGTCGTGCCCGTAGTCGTAGTTCGCCATCAGGCTCAACGCCGGCGTGACCGTGTAGGTGACGATGCTGTCGGAGAGCTGACGCCAGTTGCCGTTGTCGTGCGCCTGCTCCGGGCCCGTCATGTAGTTCTGCACGATGGAGAGCGCGGGAACCGGCTTGATGGCAACCTGCGCGCCGATGGTCTTTCCGCTGTTGTTGTCTTTGAAATCGTTCCAGCCGTTGACGATCGCGCCCATCACGCTGACCTTGTCGTTGAGGCTGTAGGTCGCGCGGACGCCCGTGTGGTAGTACGGGATCGCCAGCGCGAAGAGCAGCGAGCGCGAGTAGTTCCAGTTGTCCTTCGCCTCGATCACTTCCGCGCCGTGCTGTGTCACGAACTTGCCGACGTCGAACTGGAGCCCTTTCCCTACGGGCGCCAGATAACTGACGAATCCCTCCTCGAAGTTCTTCAGCGCGTCCGTGCCGCTCGGCTCGTACGCGTTGATCATCGTTGCGGCGTGGCCGAAATTCAGCTTCACCTTGTAACCCGCGCGCTGATCGGCGCTCGGCGCCTTCGCGATCCAGAGCTGCGCCATGCTGAATCGGAGCGCGTTGTGCCGTGTATCGAAGTTCCGGTACAGCGCGTCGCCTTCAGGTTTCGTGGAGTAGTAGTCGTAATAGACGTCCACGAGCCCGCCCACCTGTGTGTCGCTGAAGAAGCCACCCTCCTCTGGCGCCGCGGGGGCTGGCTGCGCGACCGCCGCTGCCGCGACGGCCGGCGCCGGCGCGTGATCTGCGGCAGCCACGGGTGGATCCGGCGTCTGCGCAATCGACTGCTCCGCGGACGCGGCCAGCATCGTGACGACGAACAAGGCGCGACGGATGGCCCGATGACGCCGCCAGAAAGACGCGAGAGTCAGACGCATACTGAACACCTCCGGGACGCGGGTGATGACAGCGAACACGGATCGCCGTCGTCGAATCGGTTGCGCGCGAATCTGCAAGCAGGAGGCCCCGGCGGTCGCGCCGATCGCGCGCGGCGCGGCAGGAGGGCGATCGTCTGCAAGTGCTTCATGCACGACGCATTACGCGCGAGCCGTACGCACGATGCGCGCGAGAGTCGACGGTCGCACCGACGAACAAACTCGTCGCTTCTGCACGTTGAAATCAACATGTTTGTCGATTTGCTTGCGGCGTCTTGCTGCGCGGTGCGAGTCGCGTCCGGGCGGAACCCAGCGGGGTCAGAGCTCGAGGTACAGAATTGTCGGCTTGGAAGATGCGGGCGACATTTCTGATGCAGCCTGGGCGCACACGGCCATCCGCCGCGACGTGCGACGGGTACCACAGCCGGCGGCCGCTTGAACGTCCCCGGCGATGGTGCTATGGTTCGAGAGTTCTCATGGCTTCACGCCTCTGCTGTTGTCGTGCCGGCATCGTGTCGACCAGGTGTCGATGCGTCTGTACCATGCCGGCGACGCGCTGGTAAGAGGCCTCCGCAAGTTCGTCCACGTCGTTTTCCAGCTTCTTCCCCCGCGAATCGCCCGGCATCCTAGGTCGGTTGTCTGGACGGTCGTCTCGTCCGGGGAGAAGCGCAGATGCGAGCACAGTTGAATCGTCCGCCTGAAGGCGGAAGCCACCAGAGCGGCCACAGGGCCTGAGCCATGGTCGCCCACGCACCCGAGCTGCTCCTCATCACGCTGCTCGCCGCCATCGTCAACGGCGCGCTCGGGTACGGCTTCTCGTCGATTACGGTTCCGCTCGCGCTCTTCTTCTTCACCAACCGTGTTCTAAATCCGGCGCTCGTGGTGATCGAGGTCGGCCTCAACGCCTACGTGCTGTGGGTGAATCGCGATGCGGTGCCGGCCATCGCGCGGCGCGCGCTCCCGATTGTGATCGGCCTCGCACCGGGCGTCATCATCGGCACGATTGTCGTCTCGTTCGTCCGGCCCGACTGGCTCAAGCTGAGTACGTTCGTCCTGCTGCTGCCGCTGATCCTCGTCCAGGCGGCAGGATTCCGGCGGCCGATTCGTGCCGAGCGCGCGTTCGGCTATCCCTTCGGCGCCGGTGTCGGCTTGCTCTACTCCGTCACCACCATTTCCGGTCCCCCGCTCGCGCTGCTCCTGAACAACCAGGGTCTCGCGAAACACGAGTTCCGTGCCGCGCTCGGGCTCATCCGGCTGGCGGAATCGACGCTGACGGCAGTCGCGTACGCCTACGCCGGCCTGTATACGCGCGACAGCCTCGCGCTCACGCCGGCGATCCTTCCGAGCCTGATGGTTGGCGTGCCGCTGGGCGCCTGGCTGATTCGCCACATCAACGCGGAGACGTTCCGCCGTGTCTGTATGAGCTTCGACGCGTGGGTCGTGGGTTTCGGGCTCTCGACGCTGATCCGCGCGCTTCGAGTCATCGATGGTCCGGAAGCGTACAGCGTCATGTTCGCGGTGATCGCGATCGATGCCGTGCTGCTCTACCGGTTTTTTTCGCGCGGCCGGATGACGGTAGCCGTCTCCGGCTCGCCTGCGCGTTGAGGCCGTTATGCGGCTCGCGACAGACAGTCATCGTTCTCACGCCCGCATAACGGCGGCGCGCACGGCGCGCCCGCGAGGGAGCGGCACGGGGCGCAGGGGTCCCCGCGAGCGACCGAGCCGGGGCGTGGGGCGGAGCCCCACGTTGGAGTGACGCCACCATGCATATGCCAGTTCTCGACGCGCCGCCCTCGATCGTCCCGAAGACGCTGAATCACCTGCGCGCTCTCGAAGCCGAGAGCATCCAGATTTTCCGCGAGGTCGTGGCGGAGTTCGAGCGGCCCGTGATGCTGTATTCGATCGGGAAGGACTCGTCCGTCCTGCTGCGGCTGGCGCAGAAGGCCTTCTACCCCGGACCGATTCCCTTCCCGCTCCTGCACATCGACACGACGTACAAGTTCCGCGAGATGATCGAGTTCCGCGACCGGTTCTGCGCCGAGATCGGCGCGAAACTGATCGTCCACACCAATCGGGAAGCGATCGAGCACGGC
>JAICSD010000004.1 GCA_025937075.1 Vicinamibacteria bacterium
GGCGCGCCGGCGGACCGGTCCGCTCGGGAGAGGGCTCCGTGCTCATAGCTACATGTCGGCCAGCGGCTGGATGTTGCGCGAACACGGCGCCTGGACGGACCCGTACTCGGCTCGCTCGCTACCTGAAGCGGGAACGTATGACTCCTCTGAGCGATTGTCAAGCGTGCCGCGACGGGCTCGCCTTACATGACGGGAGCGCTGAGCGCTGCGCGGATCCGCGCCAGGTGGTGATAACTGTGCCGCACCGCGTGATCCTCCAGGAAGAACTGGCAGGTCAGCGGAGCATCGGCGTTGAGCGACACCGGTGCGGCTCGATCGAGGTGGTCGTCGGTCAGCGCGCGGATCGCCGCAGCGGCCGTCGCGCTGTTGCGCCGCAGCAGATCGAGCGCAGCGTCCTTCGTCACCGCCGCGTTGTCCTTCGCGTGCTTCGCGTTGATCTCGTGCACGGCGTCCCACGTCACGCCCTCGATCGGCTTGCCTCCGGCAAGCGTCTGCGCCAGCTCGATCTCGAGCGGGTACATGAACGCGACATGATGCACGACGACGCCGACGGTCCGTCCATCTCTCGGGACCCGCACCTGCCACTCGGCATCCGTGAGGCCGTTCGCGAGATCGGCCAACGCACGGGCCCCGTGTTCGAGACGTTCGGCAAGCGCATTCGTCCTCCGACTGATCATCGTCGTTGCTCCTTCGCGTGCTGCGCCACACGAGTGGCGCGCGGTTTACTGTGACACGTCCCTCAATGCTTCGAGCACGACTGCGCGCCCAGCCGTTCCGTGCACGTCATCAGCATACGGCCGAAGTGAGTCGGCGACGCAAGATTCGCCATCACGATTGGGCACCTGCGTTGCACGACAGCCGCCTTGAGCACAGGAGAGATCACGCAGGAGGGACAATGGCAGAACCGATCAGCAACGCGTCGCTCACACGACTGACCAACGCCGACTACGAAGTTGCGCCCGGCGAGCCCGACGTGCGCGGCTGGAACGTCGTCCTCGGATCGGACGACGTCGTCGGCAAGGTCGATGACCTGATCATCGATCGATCCGCGGGCAAGGTGCGGTATCTCGACGTCGACCTCGATCGCGAAGCGGCCGGCCTCGAGAGGGATCGCCACGTGCTGGTACCGATCGAGTCCGCGCAGCTCGATCCGGACGAAGAAGAGGTCGTTCTCAATCAGATGAGCCGCGCCTCTCTGTTGAATCTTCCCGAGTACCAGGAGGGTAAGGCATTCGCCACCGAGTACGACGATACGTACCGATCGCACCTCGGCAGCGGTCCAGAGACGAAACGAATCACGCGATCGGCGGAGGAGTTGCGCGTTGGCAAACGGACGGGGCAGAAGGGCGAAGTGCGCGTCTCCAAACACGTCGAGACCGAGCACGTCCGCCAATCCGTTCCGCTGACCAGTGAAGAGGTCCACGTCGAGCGGCGGCCCGTCGAGCGGGCGGTCGGCTCAGCCGACATCCGCGATGACGAGATCGCGATCCCGGTGATGGGCGAAGAAGCAGTCGTCGAGAAGCGTCCGGTCGTGAAGGAAGAAGTCGTGATCAGCAAGGAACCGGTCACGAGAGAGCAAAACGTCGAGGCGGACGTGCGCCGCGAAGAGTTCGACGTGAAGCCGTCGTCGAAGGACATCCGGGTGAAGGACGACACGAAGGGTCGGGGGAGGGAGTAATGGCCGACATCGATGTCGTCCCGAAGCATCGCAGCTACGTCTGGCTGTGGATCGTCCTGGCGATCATCGTGATCGCCCTGCTCTTCTGGGCATTCCGAGGTGCAGGCACACGCACGACGGGCTCGCGGTTGGCGGGATCCAGCGGCGTGATTGCCGAACTTCAGAGTCCGCACGCTGTTCGAGCGGCCGTATAGTTCGCGTCAGGCGTTGCGGGGCGTGCCGCCAGGGGCATGTCCCGCAGCGCCATCGAGGGACGAGCTCGCCTACGTGCCGAACGACCAGATCGGACCGGTTGCAACTTTGTTCGCCATCGTCTTGCTCACGATCTTCCAGTAGTACGTACGTCCGGGCGTCAGCGTCGGCAGCGCGAACTTCTTGGTCGAGTTCGGTGTCACCGAGACGTTGCTCGCGAGCAGCGGCGGATTGGACGACGTGCCGAAATAGACATCCGCTTTCCAGGCCCAGGGTCCCGGCTTCCAGGTCAGGTACATGCCCGAGACCGGCTTCCCGCCGGTGGCGTTGGCGGGCGACACGTTGACCGGCTTGTCCGGTGGGAGCGGCGTGAAGGCTTTGGTCTCCGCGTAGCCTTTCGTATTACCCCACTTTCGGTTGAAGTTGTTCTTGAACCACGTGAACATCCACGATTTGGTCGTGAAGTAATTGTGCTCGTGCTGCGCCTTGTTCGAGTCCGAGGTCCAGTTCGACGATCCAAAGATGCTCATGGCCTGCCCGTACAGAAGGACGGTCTTCTGGTGCGTGAAGCCCGCGTGCGCGCGGACCCGAATCTGCACGCCGGCCAAGGCCATCCGATCGATCTCGTACGCCTGCCAGAGATTGTCGGTGCTGCGGTACCAGGACGGTTCGACGATGAGACGCACCGGGACGCCGCGCTTCGCGGCGCGGATCATGCCGTCGGCGTGGCTGTTCTCGGTGATCTTGTACATGATCACGTCGATGCGCACCGTCTCCGCGTCATATCGCGGGACCGCACGCTTCGCGAAGTTCTGCCACGGGACGAACAGAAGATCGGGGCTGATCGGGAACGTCGCGTTCTCGCGCGCCAGCGGAGTCTGGACGTTCGCATAGTTCGACATCAGCGCCGTGTCCATCCAGGCATCGTCCATGCGTGTCTTGAACGAATCCACGAGCGCGCCGTCGTCGGTGAAGTAGATCGCTTCGTCCGTATAGTTCGTGTACGGTGAAACGGGGATGAGGTAGTAGTCGCTGAAATTGGCCGCGCCGAATTCGAGCTGGTCCTGGCCGACGAACACCATGAACTTCCAGTGCATCGAAGCGCCGACGGACCGTACGCGGATTGGAATCCCGGCCGCCGCGAGCTTCTGCAGGATGACGCCGTTCTGAGGGGACACCTTGTTGCGCCGCGCGTCGGCAATCACGCGAACGGGGACCTGCGCCTTGAAGCGATTGATGAGCGCGTCCGCAATGACGCTGTCCTCCATCATGTCGAACGCCACTTCAATCTTCACGCGCTCGTTCGCAATGAGCGTCAGGAGCGGCGCGCGGCAATCCTCGAAGGAGGGGTCGCACAAGCGCTCCGCGGCGGCAGCGAACGTCGGACAGGCGAGCAGCCACGTCATTGCGCAGAGCACGACCGCAATGCGTGTTCGATGGTGTCCTTGATGAGGCATCGGATTCCTCCCTGGGGTTGAGGCCCCGCGTGACAGCAATCACTCTGCCACTCTCAGCGGTTCTCGGGTCGACCGAGCCGCGCAGCTCATCGGTATTGCGCGGACACGGGCGCGGCAGCATGCAGTTCGGCTGCTGACGAGAAAGTCTGCCCATAGGAAGCCTTTTATATCGCCGTCAGGCAGTCAAAAGGCATCTACAGTTCTGAAATCGTAAGGAATCGCAATGTTTCCACGTCGAAGTACGCCATGAGGAAGACTTTCCGGCGTCCAACCTCGGACCTCCAATTGCTCCGGATGGGGCGTTCTCATGACGACCCTTTCACTCGAAGCCCCGCGACACCGGCCAGGCGGTCACATTCTCGCCATCGAGGCGGATCCGCAACGCGCCCGTGCGCTCCGGGCGATGTTCGACCGCCGCAACACGATCCACTTGACCATCGTCAGCTCGGTCGAGGATGCCGTCACGGCCATCGCCGAGCGCGTCCCCGATCTGGTCATGACCTCCGCCTTCCTGCAGCCGGCCGACGTCGAACGCCTCACGGCGCATTTGACGGAGACGTCCGGCGCCTCGCACGTGCAGATGCTGATCGCTCCGGCCATCACCGCTCCGGTCCAGGCGCGGATGTCGGCACGACGGTTTCGCGTCCGCGGACGCCGCGCAGCGCCGCCGCCGACCGCGTGCGACGTGGGCGCTGTCCTGGATCAGGTGGACGCGTACCTGGAACAGGCGCGTGCGGCCCTCGAGGATCGAGAGCGCACCGATTACAGCGCGGGTACCGCAGGGAGGATCGCTGCACCGTTACGCCTGGTACATACGCGCGCCGGCCAGGAAAGCGAAGCGCTGTCGGACATCTTCGAGCGCGTCGACCTGATCGCCGGTCCCAGGGCGCGCGATCGGCGCCGTGCCGCGCGCCGCCCCGGAACGGACCTGCCGTGGCTCTGGTCCGCCAAGCTGCCGAGCGGACTCGATCTGAAGGTCGTCGACGTCTCGAACAGCGGCGTGCTCGTCGAAACGCCGACAAAGCTGTCGCCCGGCGCGACGATCGAGCTGCGCATCCTCGGACACGAGATGAACCTGTCGGTGCTCGCACGAATCGCCCGAACCGACGTCGCGCACGTCGATGCACGCGGCGTGAAGTACCACATCGGCGCAGCGTTCGCCCGCGACCTCGAGCTCGTCCGCCCCGAGCGGCTCTCGTCCGACGCACGGCCTGGCGCACTGGCCGACGTGCTTTCCCGCGTGCTCGCGCAGACGGATCACGGATCGACCGCGGCACTCGTCTGTTTCGAGCAGGAGCTGACACGGCTGCTGCCGGTGCGTTCGGTTCACGTCCGGCAGCGACCGACGCCCTCGGTCGAAGGCACCGAGTCCGTGTACTTCTCCGTTCCCGGTCCCGCCGGCGCGATTCTCCAGGCGACGTTCGATCACGACCAGGCGGTCTCGCCGCTCGAATTCAAGCTCTTGAAAGCCGCCGCGAACCTCGCCAGCATCGTGCTCGATTTCGCGCCGCCACGCGCAGAGAAGGAGTACCGGATCGCCGCGCACTGAGACTTCCGTCGACTGCGCAAGCGTCCAGCTTGCATCGTTCGTCCCTTCGAACCATAGTGCTGGTTTCACCCCTGAGATTCCATCCCTCAACGTCAATGAAGGGAGATTCCAATGGCGAAAGCAGCCAAGTCGGTACCGGATGGGTATCACACCATTACGCCGCAGCTCACGCTGGATGACGCGGCAGGGACGATCGAGTGGTACAAGAAGGCGCTGGGCGCCGAAGAGTTGGGCCGCAGTCTCGGCCCGGACGGCAAGATCATGCACGCGGAGATCAAGATCGGTGATTCGCGCGTCATGGTCAACGACGTCGTGATGGGCAAGGGCCCGAAGGCGCTGGGCGGATCCCCGGCATCCCTGTGGTTGTTCGTGGACAACAGCGACGCACTGTTCCAGCGCGCGGTCGGCGCAGGCGCAAAGGTGAGCATGCCGATGGCCGATCAGTTCTGGGGCGATCGGGCAGGGGCGGTCGTCGATCCCGCGGGGTACACATGGTGGCTCGCGACGCGGAAGGAGGATCTGACGCCCGCCGAAATGAAGCAGCGGGCCGACGAGTTCTTCAAGCAGGCGGCGCACAGCCACTGAACATGGGGCAGTAGAACCGTCCGTACGCGGGGCTGACGCGGTTCGCCGCGCCAGCACCCGATGCGGCCGCCGCATCGATGGCGGTCTTCGGGTCGTCGACCATCGAATCCCACGTGACGCCATCGAACGCGTTCACACTTCGAGCTCACCTCGCCGGATTCTGGCCCGCGCGCCACTGCGGCCGGAAATCCGAGCTCGCCAGCCACGCCAGCGGCTCCACCATCGATGCGATAGCATCGCGCATGTGCGGGTAGCCGACGAGGCGCGTCTCGTCCCGCGGCGTGTGGTAGTCCTGGTGCAGGCCGTAGCTCGATACGGTGTGCGCGACAATGCCGCGCAACGCGAACGAGAAGTTGTCGGACCGCTCGAAGAAGTGCTGATCGGGATGCGGATCGGCGACGAGGTGCGCGCCGTGCGCCGCGAGTGCGGCTCCGAGGTCGGACCGCTCGTACCCGGTGAGCCACACGGTGTGCGACGGCACGCTTGCGTCGGGACGGCCGATCATTTCGAACTGCACGTCCGCGACGATCGTGTCGAGCGGAACGGGCGGCTTCTCCCGAATATACGTCGCGCCGTATCCGCCGTTCTCCTCGCTGCCGAAACACGCGAACACGATCGTCCGCCTGGGCCGGCGCAACGTCAGCGCCGCGGCGAGCTCCATGACGGCCACCGTCCCCGATGCATCGTCGTCGGCGCCGTTGAAGATCTTGTCGGGCGTCCGCCCGCTGCAGGCTGACGAGGGCGTGCATCTGTGCGGGGGTGGGCGGCCTTCATCGATCGCTGATCCTGAGACTCACTGGTTCTCCGGCTTGGCTTTCAGCTTCGCGTCGTTCTCCTTGATGAAGTCGCGGATCTCGTCCGCCATCGACAGGAGCTTCGTCCACTGCTCCTTGTAGAGCGTGACGGGAAATCGGCCCAGCCCGTACACCGAGACGCCGCCCTTCTCGCTCACCTTCAAGGCGACGCTGCGGCCGCGCTGGTTTCTGAGTTGTTCGTTCTCGGCCTTGAGCCGTTCGAGTTCGGCCTTCAGATCGTCGTCTGCCATATGGTCTCCTGCGCGGGACAGTTGATGCGCGATTGTATCCCGCACGATTCGCTGCACCGTGACTCGGGGGCTTCAACTGGTGGGAGGCGCTGGTGCTGCGGATTATCCCGCAGCCGCGCGGGGAAAATTCGCGGGGGAGAAGCAACGGCCATACCGCGCGGATTTATCAGGCGTTTGCTCGACATGCGGTAAGCTTCTGCCTCCCTCAGCGCGCCGAGCGCGATGGGGGTCCGGCCGGGCGAAGCGCCCCGGCCAATCAGGAGGCTTTCGCATGCGCCGCAGAGCGTTCCTCGGTGCCGTCGCCGCACCGATCCTCGTCAGCCGCGTCTCCGCGCAGGAGACGGCGGCCGTTTCGCCGAAGCCGCGCAAGGGACGCATCAAGCAGGGCGTCACCCGGGGCGTGTTCGGACGCGGCGCCAGCCTCGACGACAGCTGCCGCGAGGCGGCGCGCCTCGGCATCAAGGGCTTCGACCTGATTGGCCCTGCCGACTGGCCGACGCTGAAGAAATACGGGCTCGTCCCGTCGATGTATCCGGGCCCCGGCGGCACGATTCCCGAGGCATTGAACCGGACGGAGAATCACGCGCGCCTCGGTGCCCTGATGCACGCCGCGATCGACGAGGCGGCCGCCAACGGCGTCCCGAACATCATCACGTTCTCCGGCAACCGCAACGGCATGGACGATCGCGCCGGCGCCGACAACAGCGTCGCATTCCTGAACGGGATCAAGGCGCACGCGGAAGACAAGCAGATCACCGTCTGCATGGAGTACCTGAACAGCAAGGTCAATCATAAGGACTACATGTTCGACCACATCGCCTGGGGCGTGGACGTCATGAAGCGCGTCGATTCTCCGCGTGTGAAGATCCTCTACGACATCTACCACGCGCAGATCATGGACGGCGACATCGTGCGGAACATCCGCGATCACTTCCAGTGGATCGGACACTTCCACACAGGCGGCAATCCGGGCCGCCACGAGATCGACGACACGCAGGAACTGAACTACCGCTTCGTGATGCAGGCGATTGCGGATCTGGGCTATACCGGGTTCGTCTCCCACGAATACTCGCCGAGCCAGGGACACGATCCGATCGCCGAACTGGAGAAGGCAATCGAGATCTGCGACGCGTAGTCAGCGCTTGTGCCTCCGCGTACGAGTTGCGACACAGTTCATGCGTGCGCGCGTCTCGCCAGCTCTCGCCAGCGCTGCTGATCCATACCCCAGTCGAAATCTTCGTACAGCGGAGGCCCTTCGTACGGCGGACTCGAGAAGTCGTAGCGCGGCGCCGGACGAAAGCGCTCTGCATCAATGGGAAACCACGCGACGACCGCCGCCTGCGACGCGAAGCACGAGAGCGCGCGCCGCTTGAGCGCACGTTCGTCACCGGTGAGCAGAAGCGTATCGGCGTCCGCGCCCGTTCCGGGCAGGAACGACCCGACGCGCATGCCCGCAGGACCGCGGTGATACGACGTGAACTCGACGAGCAGCGGCGGACGAACGAAGGCCGCACGCGCAAGTGCCATGCGCACCGCACAGGCGGTTGCGTCGTGATCGGGATGCCCACCCTCGTACGGATGCGTGAGGATGGCGTCCGGACGGAGCGCTTCGAAGGTCTGCGCCAGACGACCTGCGAGGCCATCCATCTCGAGAGAGGCTTCCTGATCGACGACGTTGAAGGTGATCTGCTCCCGCGGGGAAAGCTCAAGGACAGCCAGCGCGCGCTGAAGCTCCGATCGGCGGCCCGCCGCGTACGCTTCTCTGGTCGGGAATCCTTGCTGCTCTGCATCCCGGCCGTTCCGCGGCGCACCGTCGGTGACATGGACGAGGTCCACTGTGCCGCCGTATTGTTCGAGCCGGCGCAGCAGCATTCCGGCGCTGATGACCTCGTCGTCGGGGTGCGCGACGACCGCCGAGACAGCGAGAGGCTGAGCCGCTTCGCCTTTTATGATCGCGGCCATCGCCCCCCACACGGCCTCGGACGTCATACGCGGAACTCCAGGTACAAGCGTTGCGAATACCTCAGGGTAAGCCCCCTTGTCCAGGTTTGCCCGACGAGATGCCGCTGACCATCCTGAACGTTTCCTACCCGCTCGCGCGGGTCGGTCCCGGCGCGGTCGGCGGTGTCGAACAGATTATTCACCTGCTCGATCGGCATCTGGTCGCGGCCGGACATCGATCGATCGTGGTCGCGCCAGAGGGATCCCGCGTGAGCGGCGAGTTGACGGCGACTGCTGCCCCTCCGGATCGCATCGATCGCGACGCGCACACGTGCGCGACGGCGGCGCATCGCCGTGCGATGGAGACGGTTCTCGCGCGCGAATCCGTCGACATCGTCCATCTGCATGGCCACGATTTCGACGAGTACCTGCCGCCGCCCGGGCCACCCGTCCTCGTCACGATCCATCTTCCGCCCGAGCTCATCACGGCGCGCTTTGCGAGAATCCGGCGGCCGCTGACCTGGGCGACCGCCGTATCGCGGCCGCAACATGACCGGCTGCCGCACGTCCCGTTCCTGCTGCCGCCGATCGAGAACGGCGTCGACGTGGAGAACCTGCCGCGGGCGGTCGAACGGCGCGGATTCGTCGTCGCGCTCGGCCGGATCTGCCCCGAGAAGGGTTTTCATCTCGCGATCGACGCCGCTCGGCGCGCCGGGACTCCCCTCCTGCTCGCAGGCCGGACATTCCCCTTTCCCGATCATCAACGCTACTTCGAACGCGACGTGATGCCGCGGCTCGATTCGCAGCGGCGATTCATCGGAGCCGTCTCGCTGACGCAGAAGCGGCGTCTGCTGAGCGCCGCCCGATGCGTCCTGATCCCGAGCCTCGTGCAGGAGACCAGCTCGCTCGTCGCGATGGAGGCGCTCGCCTGTGGCACCCCGGTGATCGGCTTTGCCAGCGGAGCCCTCCCCGACATCATCGATCACGGCATCACGGGTTTCCTCGTACGGACCGTGGATGAAATGGCCGAAGCCATCGCTCACGTGCGTCGCCTGGATCCGAGCGCATGCCGTGATGCCGCGCGCAGGCGATTCTCATCGGCGCTCATGGCACAGCGATACGTCGAGCGATACGCCTGGATGCTCTCGCCATCGCGGACGCACGACACGGGCCAGTATCCGTTGAGCGCGTAACCACGCTCGAGGCACTGGGCGCGCGCGATCGAGTGCGATAGTGACGGCACGTCAGGCGTTGATCCTCAGCGGCAGCACATGTTCGAACACAACGCCGGCTTCCCCGCCCGTCCCCTTCTTTCGCACCTTGACCTTCCCGCGCCACCGCCGCGGTGACAGCGGCGTGCCAGGCTCGCCACCCGGATCCGGCGCGGTCGTCAGATAGACCTCGTCTATCAGGTCGGCGTCGAGCAGGCTCGCGGCAAGCGTGTGACCCCCGACGCACGACACGCGGCCGATCCCATTCGATCGGAGTTGCGCGAATGCCTGCGGGAGATCGCCGGGATCGTTCATCACAACCGCGCTCATCCATGGGCGCGCGCCGATCGCGCGCTCCATGCCAGCCATCGCCCGGGCTGTGGTCAGGAGCATGGCTGGAATCTCGTCCACGTTGAACAGCAGCATCTGCTCGATCGGAAGGCCCTGGAGCGTCGCCACAATCTGAATCGGATGCCGCGGCAGCCCGAACGATGCCCGCAGGCTCACCAGCTCGGGATGCCAGACGGAGAACACGAGGTCGTGGCCGCGAACCGTTCGTCCGCCTGCCAGCACCGCGTCGGCCGCAACGCGCGAGAGGCCTTCATACACGAGATGTTTGTCCGTGCTGCCGCCGCCGAGCATCGACGGATCAGCCGCGCCGGTGTTTCCGTCCGCCGACTGGACGAACACGAGGCTGCACGCGGGCCGCCGCGCCGTAGTGGGCGACAGATGGAAACGGCCGTCGAACAGCCGCGTCGACCAGGCGTTGCCGATGGACAACGCGTTCTCGGGCGGCATGTCCCATTCGGTCTCGTACGGCGGAAGGCTGGCATCGAGCGCGGCACGCGTTTTCGCGGCTGCGAAGCGCTCGAACCGATCGCGCCAGTCCTGAGTCAACGAACGAAGGCCCAGATCGTATCGCCAGCCGCGGCGACGATGTACTGCGAGCCGTCGAGCGTGTAGGAGATGGGGCCGTTGCTGATGGGACCGTTCAGGCGCGCGTGCCACAGCGCCGCGCCCGTTCTCGCGTTGAGAGCCACGAGATCGTTCGATGCGCCGCCCGTGAAGACGAGATTGCCCGCCGTGCTCAGGAGGCCGGCGCGCGATCCGCCCTCCCACCCATGACTCCATCGAATCCGGCCGGTCCGGTACTCGATCGCCTCAGTCATCGCCTCGGACCATCCGCCGCGGTCGCTGCCGGCCCATCCCTGCGGGTTGTCGTCGGGATCGTAGATGTAGAACACGCTGAACGAGCGCGAGGCGTTCACGTAGAGCAATCCGGTATCGGGACTGAACGAGGGCGATGGCCAGTTCGCGGCGCCGACGCTGTCGGGCGAGACGAGCGCGCCGTCGAGCTGCGGCATCTTCGCGGGATTCGGAATCGGCCGTCCGTTGTCGTCGTAGCCGAGCGACCAGTTCGTCTTGACGAACTCGGTGGAGACGAGAGCCTTCCCCGTCGCGCGATCCAGCAAAAAGTAGTGGCCGTTTCGCGACGCCTGCGCGAGCAGCTTGCGCGGGCGGCCGTCGATCGCGCCATCGATCAATACCGGCGTCTCGTTCGCGTCCCAGTCGTGCGTGTCGTGCGGCATCGCCTGGAAGTACCACGCCATCTTCCCCGTGTCGGGATTGAGCGCGACGATGGAGCCGGTGAAGAGATTGGCGCCGGCGCGGTTCGTGTGCGCGATCACCGGATGCGGGTTGCCGGTCCCGACATAGATCAGGTTCAACTCGGGATCGTAGGTGACCGGCTGCCACGTCATGCCGCCGCCGTGGCGCATCGCGTCGAGGTTCGGCCACGTGTCGGCGCCGGGATCCCCTGGATTCAGCGGCACGGCAGACCAGCGCCACTGCCTCGCCCCCGTGGCGGGATCGTGGGATTCGATGTAGCCGGGATCGTCCAGATCGTCGCCGCTGATCCCGGTGATCACGTGGTTGCCGATGACGATCGGTGCGGCGGATCCGTAATAGAACAGATCGAGATCGCAGATCTCGGTGTGCCAGCGCTCGGTGCCGTCCTTGATAGCGAGCGACACCAGCTCGCAGTCGGGCGTTTCGAAGTAGAGCGCGTCGCCGAGGATGCCGACCCCACGGTTGGCGAGGTGATTCCCGCCTTTGCTGGGCCAGGTGTAGTGCCAGCGCTCGCGGCCTGTCCGCGCATCCACGGCCCACACATGGTCCGGGACGCTGAAATAGAGGACACCATCCACCTGGAGCGGCGTGCTCTTGATCACGCCGCCGCCGCGCGTGGATCCCGCGTTGGCGCGATACAGCCACGCGAGGCTGAGGGTGCTCGCGTTTGCATCGGTAATCCTGCGCAGCGGACTGAAACGCCGGCCCGAATAATCGCCGTTGTACGTGGGCCAGGTCGAGGTCGGCGGCTTCGACCACTCGCCGGTCGAAAGACGATCCTGCGCGGCCGCGACGGCGAGGGCGCCGCACGCGATGCAGACGATCGCACTCAGGCGCACGCCATTCAACGGGCGCTCCGCGTCTTGCGTCGAGTCCGCGCGGCGCTCGATCGGCGCCTGCCTCCCGCGCTCTCCTTCTTGATGATCCCGACGGCACCGCGAGCGCCCTGGTCGTCAGCGAACCCGAACACGGCCGAGAACTTCCGCCCGATCACGTGGGCGACCACGAAATCCATGTTGATGCCCGCGTCCGCAATCGCCCGGGAGAGGCGATGGCCAAGGCCGGGGCTGTCGTCCCCTTCCACGAGCAGCGCCGGAATGCTGGACGGGCCGAATCCCGCCTGATCGGCCGCGGCGGTCGCACGCTTCCCGGTGATCGGGAACAACTCGACGGCCGCGCGGCCCGGCTCGCCAGGGAAGCGGTACGCCATCAGGATCTGCACGTCAACGGCTGCCTCGGTCAGCGGCGCAAGCGAATCGGCCAGAGCTCCCGGACGATCCTGAAGTTCCCGTCGCCAGAGCGTGATGGGCCTGACTGTCACCGCCATGACTACCTCCTTCCGGCGCGAGCGGGCTGACGAATGAGACAGCCTCTCGTGTCGATGCCGAATGGCATTACGATTGACTCCGACCGGGTGCCGCCATGATCTTCAAACAGTTCTACCTCAATTGCCTCGCGCACGCCTCGTACTTCGTGGGCGACCGCGAGTCCCAGACGGCGGCCGTCATCGATCCGCAGCGCGACGTCGCGCAGTATCTCGCGTACGCGGACGAACAGGGCGTCCGGATTCGCCACGTGATTCTGACGCACTTTCACGCGGACTTCGTCGCCGGTCACCTCGAACTGCGGGACCAGGCCGGGGCGGCGGTCTACCTGGGAGCGCCGGCCAGGGCCGAATACGCGTTCACCCCGCTCGCGGACGGCGACTCGATTGCTCTTGGACGCGTGCGGCTCGAGGCGCTCGCCACGCCGGGCCACACGGCCGAATCGATCTCCATTCTCGTGTTCGATGCCGATCGCAGCGAGACGCCGCCGTACGCGGTGCTCACGGGCGACACGCTGTTCGTCGGCGACGTGGGGCGCCCCGATCTCCGCGTCGCGCTCGGCTGGTCCGCCGCGGATCTCGGACGGATGCTCTACGAGTCGGTCCATCACAAGCTGCTGCCGTTGCCCGACGGCACGCTCGTCTACCCGGCGCACGGGGCGGGCTCGTTGTGCGGCAAGGCGCTCAGCCGCGAGACCGTCTCCACGATCGGCGAGCAGCGCCGCGTCAACTACGCGCTCCAGCCCATGACGCCCGAGGCGTTCATCGACATCGTGACGGCGGATCAGCCCGACGCGCCGGCGTACTTCACGTACGATGCCGTCCTCAACGGCCGGGAGCGTCAGACGCTCGACCAGGCGCTCGCGCGCGAGCTGAATCCGCTGACGCTCGACGCGGTGCTCGACGCCCAGGCGGCCGGCGCGCAGGTCCTCGACACGCGCGAAGCGCCGGAGTTCGCTGCCGCACATCTCGCGGGCAGCATCAACATCGGGCTTGGCGGGCAATACGCCACGTGGGCGGGCAGCGTGCTCGATCGCGACCACCCGATCGTCATCATCGCGGATCCGGGCCGCGAGCTGGAAGCGGCCACGCGCCTGGGCCGCATCGGATTCGACAACATCGCGGGTTACCTCCAACGTGGGTTGCGTGCGCTCGAGTCGCGCGCGGATCTCACGCGCGCGACCGATCGCCTGAGCGCGCCGGTCGCTGCCGCGCGGCTGCAGGCACCGCACCCGCCCGTTGTCGTCGACGTCCGGACGCCGCGTGAACATGCCGCCGGGTCCATTCCCGGCAGCGTGAATGTTCCACTGAATCAGCTGTCGTCCCGGCTGCGCGACCTGCCCGCCGATCGATCGCTGCTCGTCTACTGCGCCGGCGGTTATCGCTCGTCGACGGCCGCAAGCCTGCTGAAGCGGGCGGGGTTTTCCGATGTCACCGATGTTGCCGGCGGCATGGCCGCGTGGGACGCGGCGGCGCTCTCAAAGGTGTAGGGCGCGGACGACCAACGTGGCGCGGCCCTTTCAGGGCTGCGGCACACGCTCCAGCGGCCGTGTCAGGCACGTCGGTCCACCGCCGCCCTTCAGACTGATCTCCTGCCCGCCGTACTCGAACACCTGCGCGCCGGCGCGTTCGAGACGCGCACGCGTCGTCGGATTCCCCCGCAGCATGACGCACACGCGCGGCGCGATCGCGAGCACGTTCGCCCCCATGGATCCGAACTCGTCGTCAGGCACCTCGACGAACGATATGCCGCGATCGAGCAGCGCCTCACGAAAGGGCACCGGCATCAACGGCGAATAGACGACGGCGAGGTCGCGGTCGACGGGGCTGAGGAGTGACATCAGATGGAACACATCAGTGGCGCCGCGCCAATGCGGCAGCGGAACGACGATGAGGTCGATGGACGCGCCGAGCAACGCACGGAGCTGGCGGATGCCTTCGTCGTTCGTGCGATACCCGCGCCCGACCGCGAGCGCGCGCTCGTCGATCCACGCGACATCTCCCCCTTCGAGCAGCCCCGGCGGCTCGATCGCACCGATGACCGGCACGTCCAGATCGCGGTAGAGCGGCGCCTGCGCAGTGGGCTCCGCCGTTCGATTGGCCTTCCCCATGCTGCAGAGAATCGCTCCGCGATCGCACACGACGGATGCGTCGCGGACGTAGATTGAATCCAGCCCGCCGGGGTCGCGCAGAAAATGCGGGACGGCTCCGTGCTCCTCCAGGAGATCGACGAACCGCTCGTACTCGTGCGACGCGCGCGCCAGGTCCGGCGGCGAGGTGAAGTTGAGTGCGCGCCATTGCGCGTCAATCGCGCCGGCGCTCTCGAACGCCTCGTGGGCGTGCTTCAGGATGACGCGCGTCAGCCGGCCCGTCTCGGACTGGCGCGTCACGTGCGCGCGACCCACACATAGATGGGCAACCCGGCGAGCAGCAGCAGAAAGCCGTAGGTCACGACATCGGTCCCGGCACCGGCGATGGCCCACATCGAATACAGGAACGCGAGCGCGCATATGGTGCGGGCACCGGCGGTCAGGCGGTGTCGCGGGGACCGTCGCTCGGTCATGAAGGCCGCGAGCGAACAGAACGCATACGGGATCAGCGTGCTGAGCGTCGAGAGCAGGATGAAAAACGTGAACAGCTTCACGAGCCCGCGCCCGTAGTTCGCGGCGACGAGGAGGGTGGCGACCGCTGCGCCGATCGTAAATGCCGCCAGGGGCGTGCCGCGCCTCGAGAGCCGTGCGAAGACGCGCGGAAAGAGACCATCCTGCGCCACCGCCATCGGCAGCTGTCCGACGATCAGCGTCCACCCGTTGAGCGCGCCGAAGCAGGAGATCGCGGCGCCGAGCGCAACGAGGCGCGCCGCGTGATCCCCCGCAAGCAGCCGCGCGCCCTCGGCGAACGGTGCCGTCGTGGACGCGAGCGTTGCCGGGGGGACGATGCCCATCACACCGACGGTGCTGATGACGTAAATGCCCGCCGTGATCAAGGTTCCCGCGATTGTGGCGCGCGCAATCGTCCTCTCGGGATCCCGGATGCTACCGGCCGGAATCGTCGCACACTCCAGACCGAGGAACGCCCACAGCGTCAACGTCGCGCTCTGTGTGACGTCGCCGAGCATCGCACGCGCGCCCGTGCTGCTCACGGCGAGATAGGCCGGATGGAAGTACACGAGCCCCGCCACACCGACCGCCAGCAACGGCACGATCTTGAGCGCCGTCGTCGCGAACTGCACCTGGCCGGCGGCGCGGACGCCGCGCGCGTTCACCGCAACCATCGTCCACATGATGCCGATCGCCAGCAATGGAGCGCCGACGGGCGAGCGAACAATTGCCGGAAAGAACGGATCGAGATATCCGACGCCGGCGACCGCCAACGCGGCGAGTGCGGAACACGTCGAAATCCAGTAACCCCACGCGACCAGGAAGGCCGGGACGTCGCCGAACGCGTCGCGCGTGTACGCGTACAGACCGCCCGTCGCCGGCGTCGTGCGCGCCAGCCGCGCAAACACCAGCGCGAGGCACACCGAACCGCCGACGGACACGCTCCACCCTCCGAGGCTGATTCCGCCGAAGGGCGCGAGCGATGCCGGCAGCAGGAACACGCCTGAGCCGATCATGTTCCCCATCACGATCGAGACGGCCGTCCAGAAACCGATCGCCTGAACGGGCGCCGTCGCATTCGATGGCTTCGCCGTCGTAACCGACATGGGGTGCCGTCATCGTATACCGGAGTCGATAACTGGCCTCGCGGCGGCGTTTCGTGTTAGAAATGTCGGGCTTCCCAGCACAACAACTCACCTGGCATCCGGAGGAGTCGATGTCCAGAACAGTACGACTTCGGGGGATCATCCTCGCTGGCGGTCTTGCCGCGTTCGCGTCATCTGCCGGCGCGCAGGGAATCACGCAGCCGAAACCGGGCAAGGGCGGCAGCGCCGTCCAGGGAGCCGCAGGGACAGAGGGAAGCGCGGGCGACAAGGGCCTGGAGCACTGCACCGCGCCGATGGGCGCGGTCGCTGTCGTCGAACCGCAGGACGAAGTGCTCGTCGCGCTGCAGCGCTATCGCCTGTCATCGCCGGTCGGTCTCATCCGCATGATGATCCAGCAATCCAACTGCTTCATCGTCGTCGAACGCGGCGTCGGGATGCAGAACATGATGCAGGAGCGCGCGCTGGGCGCATCGGGCGAGCTGCGGCAAGGCTCCAACATGGGCGGCGGCCAGATGGTGAACGCCGACTTCGTTCTCACGCCGTCCGTCGTGTTCTCCGAGAACAACGCGGGCGGTGTCGGCGGCGCGGTCGGCGGGCTCTTCGGGCATCGGGCGGCAGCCGTCGGGGCGGTGGCCGGCGGCCTCAAGTTCAAGGAAGCGCAGACGACGATGCTGCTGGCAGATGCGCGGTCGGGTGTGCAGGTGTCCGCGGCGGAAGGGAGCACGAAGAAGGCCGACCTCGGGCTCGGCGGCGCGCTGTTCGGCGGCGGCGTGGGCGCGGCAGGCGGCGGCTACGGCAACACGAATGAGGGCAAGATCATTGCGGCGGCGTTCCTCGACAACTACAACAGCATCGTGGACGTCGTACGGAACGACAAGAGCCTGCAACGGAACGTCGGTTCGCTCAAGGCGGAGGCGGCCGCAGGCGGTACAACGAAGGCAGGCGCCGTCTTCGCCGAGGGAGACGTCCTCGTTCCGAAGATCGCGAACGTCCGGCTGCTTGCCGGGGCGAGCGATGCCGCAAAGGTGCTTGCGACGCTCGGCCGCGCGGACGAACTGGTCGTCATTGGCGCCGTCAAGGATGGATTCGTCAACGTGCAGGGAACCGCCGCGGTCGGCTGGGTGAAAGCCGTTCTCGTGATGAAGCGGTAGCCCGAGGGGGGCCTATGAAGCTGCGCTATCCGGCATCCTGCATCGGTCTGTTCGTCATCGGTCTCGCGATGGCGCCGTGCGCCGCCGGTCAGACCGATGGAAAGTCGCTGATTCCACGTGAGGTCCTGTTCGGCAATCCCGAGCGCGCGACGCCGCGGCTCTCGCCCGACGGTACGCAGCTCGCGTATCTCGCACCGGTGAACGGCGTGCTGAACGTGTGGGTGCGGACGCTCGGCAAGACCGACGATCGCGCCATCACGAACGACACCCACCGCGGCATCCGCCGCTACTTCTGGCAGTTCGACAACCGCCACATTCTCTATCTGCAGGACGAAGGCGGAAACGAGAACTGGCGTCTGTATCAGACCGCGATCGCGACGAAGCAGACGAAGGATTTGACGCCGTTCGAAAAGGTCCGCGTCGACGTCGTCGCGTACGACCCGAAGCAGCCGGACACGATGCTGATCCAGATGAACAAGCGCGATCCGAAGCTGATGGACGTCCATCGGCTGGATCTGAAGACGGGCACGATCGATCTGGACACCGAGAATCCCGGCGACGTCGACAGCTTCGCCGCGGACAATGAGCTGCAGGTCCGGGCGGCACAGGTCGTTACCGAAGATGGCGGGACGCTGATCCGCGTGCGCGACGATCCGAAGGCGCCGTGGCGTGAGCTGATCAAGTGGGGCCCGGACGAGACGCTCGGCGGCATCGACGGCTTTGCGCCGGACAACAAGGCGCTCTGGCTCGTCACCAGCGTGAACGCGAACGCGTCGCGGCTGCTCGAAGTAGACATCGCGAGCGGCAAGCAGCGCGTCATCGCGGAAGACCCGATGTTCGACGTCGCGGGCACGATCACGCACCCGACGAAGAACACGCTCGAAGCGGTCGCGTTCCTGCGCGAGCGTCGCGACTACCGCGTCATCGATCCGAGCGTCCAGGCTGATTTCGACGCGCTGAAGAAAGTTCGCGACGGCGACATCTCCGGCATCAGTCCGGATTCATCGAACAACAAATGGATCGTTGCCTTCGTGAGCGACAACGGGCCCGTCTACTGGTATCTCTACGACCGCACGACGAAGAAAGCGAGCGTGCTGTTCAGCAATCAGCCGAAGCTCGAACAGTACACGCTCGCGCGCATGAAGCCGATCAGCTACACGGCGCGTGACGGCATGAAGCTCTACGGATATCTGACGACGCCCGCCGGGAAGGAGCCGAAGAACCTCCCGATGGTGCTGTTCGTCCACGGTGGTCCGTGGGGACGCGACGTGTGGGGCTACGATCCCTACGCGCAGTGGCTTGCGAACCGCGGCTACGCGGTGCTGCAGGTCAACTTCCGCGGATCGACCGGCTACGGGAAGCAGTACGTCAACGCGGGCGACCGTCAATGGGCCGGCGCGATGCACACCGATCTGCTGGACGGGAAGGACTGGGCCGTCAAGCAGGGGGTCGTCAATCCCTCCAAGGTCTGCATCATGGGCGGCAGCTACGGCGGCTACGCAACGCTCGCCGGCGTGGCCTTCGCCCCCGACGCCTTCACCTGCGGCGTCGACATCGTCGGTCCCAGCAACCTGAACACGCTGCTGAAGACGATCCCGCCGTACTGGACCACCGGCCTCGCGATGTTCCATCGCCGCATGGGGGACACCGAGGAGGTCCTGAAGGCGCAGTCGCCGCTCTTCAAGGCGGATCAGATCAAGGCGCCGCTGCTGATCGGCCAGGGCAAGAACGATCCACGGGTGAACAAGGCGGAGAGCGATCAGATCGTGCAGGCGATGCGAAAGAACGGGAAGGACGTCGAGTACTACGTGTTCCCCGACGAAGGGCACGGCTTCCAGCGTCCGGAGAACAACAGCGCTTTCAATGCGGCCACCGAGCGCTTCCTCGCGAAGTATCTCGGCGGCGAGGCCGAGCCGCCGACGGCGGCTGAAGCGAAGCTGCTCGAGAGCGTCAAGCAATAGAGCAACGCCCAACTCCCAACCTCCAACTCCTTCAGCGCGCCCTCTGAAGTGTTCATGTCGCGCGCGAGCGCCGCGTACGGCGCGTCCGACTGGCCGAGCAGGAATACCTTCAGCCGGTCGAAGTGCTCAGTCTTCAGCGTCACGGAAATCCTCACGATTTACCGGTGGCACCGGTCGATTCGCGGGAGCCCAGGGGAGCTTTACGATGAAGCGCCTGGCAAGTCCCGTCACGTTCCTCACCTCCGGCTCGTTTCACGGAACCATGACTTCGCCGGACGGCGCTCGGTGACATTCAGTCCCCGGCCAGCAGCGCCGCGAGGATCAGGATCGTGCCCACCGCTGCGCCGGCGCCCGCGGCCACGCCGATCGCAATCGAGCGAGCCGGGTTGCTGTGGTCGGTTTCCAGCGAGACACGCGCGACGTCCGAGAGCGCAATCGTCATTGGCGATTCCGCAACGCGCGTGTTCCGCTGAACTACGATGGACGTCTCCGTAGCCGTCATCAGCGTCCCCTTGATGGTTTTGCCGGTTGTCAGCTCTACCCTGACGATCGATCCCGCCGGAAGCCGCTGCACGTAATCGGCCATCACGCCCGTCCGGGGCGTCGTCACGGGTTGCGAGCGGCTCGCGCGAAGGCCCGCGCTCGCGCAACCCTGGAGCAGCGATGCACACAACGTCACGGCAATGATCTGTTTCAGCATGGTTCGTCTCTCCGGCGGCCCTGAAAGGGCCGCCCTACGTCGTAGCAATCGATCAGAAGTCGACGCCGAAGCCGAAGCGCAGCAGCGCGTCTGCGACGCCGTTACGAAATCCCACGCGCAGATCGCTTCGGAAGAACGCGCGCTGCGTGATGTACGCCTTGAATCCGGTCTCGACGAACGGCCGCACGAACGCACGCGTCTCGGGTCCGACGGTCGTCGCTGGCTCGAGGCGCGTCGCCTGGCCGGTGCGCGCGTCGTAGACGATGAGCGGCTGCCGCTCTTCGCGGCTTTGCTCCCACACGACCTGGGCGCCCGCGCCGAGATACGGGTGGAACCACTGGTTGCGGAAGAACTGGTACTGCTGCGCGATCGCGATGTGCCGTCGCGAGAACGTCACCTGCGATTGCGCGTACGCCGGGCGGCCGTTGACGACCAGCGGGCGCACGACGTAGCGCTCCGTGCTCGTCGTGACGCTTGCGTCGATCTGCGTCTTCAGGTGATCGGTCCAGTACCAGCCGGCGCCGCCGCCCGCGTCCAGGATGCGATTGGCCCAGTCGTCGTAGCTCTCAGGCTGGGTCTTGCGGACGTTCAACCAGCCGAGCGTTCCCGACACATCGCCGCGCATCAGCTGTGTTGACGCCCTGGCGTCCTGCGCGAGCGCGGGACAGGCCGCGAGCACGCCTGCAACGGCCATCGTTCCAACGAGCAGTGCCCTCATGACCTGTAAGGCGGAGAGGACCGGGGGAAAGGCTCACGGTACGCGGAGCCGGTGTCGCACGTCGGCCGCGTTCTGGTGCATAGTACGCGGCACCATGCAGATCATTTCCTCGCCGCGCGTCTACCCCGTCATCATCATCGGCAGCGGCGCATCGGGCGGCATGGCCGCGTGGAACCTCACGCGTCAGGGGATCGACGTCCTGCTGCTGGACGCGGGGGACAAGTTCGATCGATCGAAATTCTGGACGCACGTGCAGCCGTGGGAGGCGCGCGAGCGGCTCGCGCGCGGCGAGAAGCCGCCGCAGTTCTTCCTCGATACCAAGGAACAGCCGTACCTCACGCCCGACGACCGTCCGTTCGAGCTGACGCGCGTGTGGGGGCACGGCGGGAAGACGAACGTCTGGGGGCGCGTCAGCCTGCGCTACTCCGAGATGGATCTGAAGGCGTCGGAACGGGACGGATGGGAGATCCCGTGGCCGATCTCGTACTCGGAGATCGCGCCGTACTACGACCGTGTCGAAGAGCTCATCGGTGTGTGCGGCGGGACCGATGATTCCGACGTCCTGCCGGGCAGCAAGTACCTTCAGCCGCCGCCGGCGCCGCGCTGCGGCGAACGGCTGCTGATGCGCGGCATGCGCAAGATCGATATCCCCGTCGTTGCCGGCCGGCGCGCGAACATGACGCGGCCGACGCGCGGCTTCGCCGCGTGCCACTACTGCGGCAACTGCGGGGCGGGCTGCGACACGGCCTCCTTCTTCTGCTCAGCGGATCACCTGCTGCCCGATGCGATCAAGACGGGCAAGCTCGAAATCCGCTCGAACGCCGTCGTCGGACGGATTCTGACGGACAAGGACGGCCTTGCGACCGGCGTGCAGTACTTCGATCGGCAGAGCGGCGTCGAAGGGCAGGTGCGCGGGAAGGTGATCGTCGTCGGCGCGAGCTGCGTGGATTCGACGCGCATCCTGCTCAACTCGAAATCCGAGCGATACCCGAACGGCATCGGCAACGGGTCCGACGTGATCGGGCGCTATCTGTGCGAGCAGATGCGCATGAACATGACCGGCTTCTTCCCCGTGCTGCTGGGGACAGAGACGCGCAACGATCGGGGCATCGGCGGCGAGCACATCTACATGCCGCGCTTCAACCATCGCGCCGGCAGGAAGCGCGACTACCTGCGCGGCTTCGGCGCGCAGTTCTGGAATACGGGCGCGAGCATCTACGGCGCGCATTACGGCTCGGCATCGATTCCAGGGTTCGGCGCGTCCCTGAAGAAAGAGATCAAGCGGCGCCATCCGGCGTGGTTCGAGATCCATCCGTTCGGCGAGGTGCTGCCTTACGCGCACAACCGCATCACGGTCGATCCATCGCGCACGGACAAGTACGGCCTGCCGCTGCCGCGCATCGATTATCGGATCGGCGAGAACGAGCGAAAGATGGCGGAGCACATGTCGGACACCGTCGAGGAGATCGTCAAGGCCTCCGGCGGCGAGCTCGTGAACTACGAGCGGGGTGAACTGGATGCCATGGGCTCGGCGATCCACGAACACGGCACGTGCCGCATGGGCGCGGATCCGAAGAAGTCCGCGCTCAACCGCTTCAACCAGATGCACGAAGTGAAGAACGTGTTCCTCGTAGACGGCTCGGCGTTCCCGAACGCGTCAGAGAAAAATCCCACGCTCACGATCCTCGCGCTCTCGTGGCGCGCGACGGATTATTTGGGAGATGAGATAAAGAAGGGCAATTTGTGACAGGAGGACCGAATGGATCGCCGCCAGGCTTTGAGAGCCCTCGGGACAGTCGCTGCCGGTGCAATGACGACGCCGGTCTGGGTGAAGTCGCTCGCCGCGGTGTCGCGCCAACAGGCGCACTCTCACGGCGCCGAGACCGCGATGGCCGCCGCCGATTGGACGCCGAAGGTACTCAGCGCGCACCAGAACGAATCGGTGATCGTGCTCACCGAGCTGATCATCCCTGAGACCGACACGCCCGGAGCGAAAGGCGCGCGTGTCAACCGCTTCGTGGACGGCGTGCTGTCAGAGGCGAAGGCGGAGGATCGTACCAAGTTCCTGAAAGGACTCTCGTGGGTGGACGAGCGAAGCCGCGCGCTTTACGGCAAGGACTTCACGGGCGCCGCGGCTGCCGATCAGACCGCGCTCCTGACGCGGCTGTCGGCGCAGGGGAATCCCGACAAGGAGGAGCCGCTCGGCCGCGAGTTCTTCGAAGTGATCAAGGGGATGACGATCGACGGCTACTACACGACCGAGATCGGACTTCGAAAGGAACTGGGTGACAGCGGCCAGCTCTTTCAAGCGGTGTCACAGGGCTGCGATCACCCGCAGCATCAATGAAACGCCCAAAGTTATTTCTTCGGCACGAGCTTCAGCATCTTCCCCGGATCGGCGTCCGTCAGCACGTAGAGCGCGCCCTCGGGCCCCTGCACGACGTCGCGAATTCGCGTACCCCGCTCCTTCAGCAGCCTCTCCTCGTCGACGACGTGTTCGTCCTTGATCGTGAGGCGGACGAGATTCATGCTGCCCAGGCCGCCGATGAACAGATTCCCCTTCCACGCGGGAAAGAGATCGCCCGTGTAGAAGGTCATCCCGCTCGGCGCAATCACCGGATCCCAGTAATAGAGCGGCTGCTCCATCCCTTCCTTCTGCGTGATGTTGCCGGTGATCGGGCCTCCCGCGTACTCGATGCCATAGGCGATCGTCGGCCAGCCGTAGTCCTTTCCCCTGCGGGAGATGTTGATCTCATCCCCGCCGCGGGTGCCGTGCTCCGTCTCCCATAACTCGCCCGTCGTTGGATTCAGCGTCGCCGACTCGACGTTGCGGTGCCCGTACGACCAGATCTCCGGGCGCACACCCTCCTTGCCGACGAACGGGTTGTCCTTCGGGACCGATCCATCGGGGTTCAACCGGACGATCTTGCCAAGGAGGCTGTCCATCTGCTGCGCCTGCATGCGACCCGGAATAATCGACCGCTCCCCCTGCGTGATGAACAGCTTTCCATCGCGCGCGAAGACGAGGCGTCCTCCGTAGTGCTGCTGCGAGCGCATGGACGGCTGCTGGTGGTAGATGACCTGAACGTCTTCGAGCTTCGCCGGCGTCGCCTGATCGTCGAGACGTCCACGCGCCACGGCGGTGTTGTTCGTTCCAGCGTCGTGCGGCTCCGCGAAGCTCAGATACACCAGATGATTCGACGCGAAGGCTGGATCGATGGCGATGCCGAGCAGGCCGCCCTGGCTGCGGAAGTCGACGCGCGGCACGCCCTCCACCGGAGCCGACAGCTTGCCATCGGTGCTGACGATGCGAAGAGTGCCTGGCTTCTCGGTGACGAGAATGCGTCGATCCGGGAGGAACGCCATGCCCCAAGGGAATCTCAGGCCCCCGACGACGGTGACGACGTCGAAGGCGACGTTCGATTTGCGCTCCGGCGCGCGCGTTTGACCCTGGGATGCGGGGCGCTGGTTGGGCGCGTTCGGCGGGTGCGGGTCGGCGCCGCCCTGCGGCGTCTCGCCCGTCTGCGCCCACGCACATGCAGCAGACAACGCGAAGATGGCGAGAAAATGAGTACGCGTCACGTGACCTCCCGTACGACGATCAACTATGTCCGATCCGCTCCGGTGCGTCCAAACGCTCGTCGCGCGTCTCGTGCATCCCGATCAGGCCCACGAGCGTCAACACTGCCGCAGCCGTCAAGTAGTAGCCGACGAACTGCAGGCCGTACGTGCGCGCGAGCCAGGTGGCGATGTACGGCGCGAGCGACGCGCCGAAGATGCCCGCGAGGTTGAAGGAGAGCGAGCTGCCCGTGTAGCGGACCGACGTGACGAACAGCTCCGACAACGCCGTCCCGAGCGGACCGTAGGTAAATCCCATCAGCGACAGCCCGATGACCGTTGTCAATGTGGCGCCCCCTGGTCCGGAGCTGAAGAGCGGCGCGAGCACGAACCCGAAGAGGCCGATCGCGACGGTAACCCAGATGAGCGTCCGGCGACGCCCGAGCTTGTCGGCGAGGACGGCGGAAATCGGGATCGTGAGCGCGAAGAAGAGAATGCCGAACAACTGGATCAGGAGAAAGCGCTCGCGGCCGTAGCCGAGCGCGGTCGTGCCCCAGGACAGCGCGAACACCGTCATCAGATAGAACAGAACGAACGTGGCGAGCGCCGCGAGCATGCCGAGCAGCAGCGTCTTCGGATAACGGCGGAACACGACGGCCATCGGGACCTTGACGCGTTCACGCCGCGCGACGGCTTCCGCAAACACCGGCGTCTCCGTGATCGTCAGGCGGACGTAGAGGCCGATGATCACGAGCGCGGCGCTGGCGAGGAACGGTATGCGCCAGCCGAAGCTGAAGAACTGATCGTCCGTCAGCCACGCCGAGAGCAGCAGGAACACGCCGCCGGAGCAGAAGAACCCGAGCGGCGCCCCGAGCTGTGGGAACATCCCGTACCAGGCGCGGCGCGACGGCGGGGCATTCTCGATGGCGAGAAGCACGGCGCCGCCCCACTCGCCTCCGAGACCAAGCCCCTGACCAAAGCGGCAGATCGACAGAAGCAGCGGCGCCAGACGCCCGATTGACGCGTAGGTGGGCAGCACACCGATGGTGACCGTCGAGAGTCCCATCGTAAGCAGGGCGGCCACGAGCGTCGTCTTGCGGCCAATGCGGTCGCCGAAGTGGCCGAAGAGGGCGGATCCTATCGGGCGCGCCACGAAGGCAATGGCGAAGGTCGCGAGCGACGCCAGCGTGGCGGACACAGGATCCGACGCGGCGAAGAACAGCTTTGGAAATACAATGACCGCGGCCGTGGCGTAGATATAAAAGTCGAAGAACTCGATCGTCGTTCCAATCAGGCTCGCGAAGAGGACCTGGCCGGGGGAATTGACGCGCGGCAGGGTTCGTTGGGTGGCCATCCGGCTGAAGAGTGTATCGTGGGGGCGCCTTTCGCATGCGGTTCGCGGCATTTCGTACGGACTCCGGCGACGGTCTGGGCGCGTGCACGCCCGAAGGGCGCGTCACGGGATTGCTCGAGAAAGATCCTCGATATCCAGGCGACTTGCGGTCGCTCCTCGCGCGAGGGGACGCGGCCCTTCGTGACGCGTACGAGCGCCTGCTCGGGGCGGACCGGATCGATCCGCGCAGCATGCACTGGCTTCCGCCCATCCCCAATCCCGGCAAGATCGTCTGCGTCGGTTTGAACTATGCGGAGCACGCAGCGGAGAGCGGCTTCAAACCGCCCGCCTATCCGGCGTTCTTCGTCCGCTTTCCAACGAGCCTCGTCGGTCACGAATCACCGATGATGCGGCCCCGTGCGTCCGACCAGCTCGATTACGAAGCGGAGCTGGTGGCGATTGTCGGCCGCCGGGCGCGGCACGTTCCGAAAGACCGCGCGCTCGAGTACGTTGCGGGCTACTCGATGTTCAACGACGGCTCCGTTCGCGAGTATCAGTACAAATCGCCCCAGTGGACGGTCGGGAAGAACTTCGATTCGACGGGCGGCTTCGGTCCGGTGTTCGTCACGGCCGACGAGCTGCCGCCGGGCGGCAAGGGCCTGAAGATCGAGATGCGCGTGAACGGCGCCGTCCTGCAGAGTGCCTCGACGGCCGAGATGATCTTCGACGTCGCGACGCTGCTCGCAACGCTCAGCGAGGCGATGACGCTGGAGCCCGGCGACGTGCTCGTGACCGGTACACCCAGCGGCGTCGGCAAGGCGCGCACGCCGCCACTCTTCCTCAAAGCCGGCGACGAGTGCGAAGTGAGCATCGAAGGGATTGGCACGCTGAGAAATCCGGTCGTGCAGGAATCGTAGGCCGGTCGCGTCGGCGTGCGCGAGGCGCGTGCGCGTCTCTCAGGCCCGCCAGGAGACATCGATGAAGAACACACGTGTTGGACGCCGAGAATTTCTAAAAGATGTCGCCGGCACGGCAGCCGCGATATCGGTCGGCCAGCAGACAGGCCGCGTCGGCGCTCAGGCCCCCGCCGTCGCCACGAAGGCGCCGCCGCGGATCAAGTTCGCCGTCATCGGCATCAACCACTCGCACATCAACAGCCAGACGGACGCGGTCATCCGCGGCGGCGGCGAGCTGGTGTCGGTGTATGCGAAGGAGCCGGACCTGCTCGCCGCCTTCTGCAAGCGCTTTCCGCAGGCGAAACAGGCGCGCAGCGAGAACGACATCCTCGACGACCGCTCGATCGCCCTCGTCGTGAGCGCCGCGATCCCCGTCGAACGTGCGCCGCTCGGCATCCGGGTGATGCAGCACGGCAAGGACTACATGTCGGACAAGCCCGGCATCACGACCCTCGACCAGCTCGCGGAGGTGCGGCGCGTGCAGGCGGAGACCCATCGCATCTACTCGATCATGTACAGCGAGCGCTTCGAGAACCGCGCGACGGTGAAGGCCGGCGAGCTCGTGAAAGCGGGCGCGATCGGCGGCGTCATCCAGACCGTCGGGCTCGGGCCGCATCGCATGACGCCCGAGAGCCGTCCGGCCTGGTTCTTCGATCGCGCGAGCTACGGCGGCATCCTGTGCGACATCGGATCGCACCAGGCGGATCAGTTCCTCTACTTCACCGGCTCGACGCGCGGTGACGTGGTCTCGTCCCAGGTCGGCAACGTGCACCATCCGCAGTATGCGGGGCTCGAGGACTTCGGCGACTGCGTGCTGCGCGGCGATCACGGAACCGGCTACATCCGGGTCGACTGGTTCACGCCAGACGGATTATCGACGTGGGGCGACGGCCGTCTGACGATTCTCGGGACCGATGGATTCATCGAGATCAGGAAGAACGTGGACATCGGCGGCCGGCAGGGCGCCAACCACCTGTTCATCGTCGATCAGAAGGGAACACGGTACGTCGACTGCCAGAGCGTGCCGCTCCCGTACGGCGAGCAGCTCGTGTCGGATGTCGTGAACCGCACGGAGACGGCAATGCCGCAGGCGCACTGCTTTCTCGCGACGGAGCTGATGCTGAAGGCAGAAGCGCAAGCGCAGAAGCTGACGTTCCATGCGTGAGAGTAGCAGTTAGAAGCTGAAGCCTGGTAGTGGCCGCCGCGAAGCGGCGGCAAGCGCGAAGGGCGTCGCGCGAAGCGCGTGAGCGCACGGGGGTGGGGCCCCATGCGCAATTGAGAAATGCGGACAGAACACTTATGACAGACAAACCGTCGCGCCGCGACTTCATGATAACGGCCGGCGGTGGCCTTGTGGCGTCGTCGGTCGCCGCGGGATTTCCGTCGATCGTGCCCGCGTCCGTGTTTGGATCCACGTCGCCGTCGAACCGGATCAACGTGGGCGCGATCGGCACGGGACGGATCTCGCGCGTCCACGATCTGCCGGGCATCTGGAGGTTCGATTCTGCGCGCATCATGGCTGTGTGCGATCTGGACAGCCATCGCGTCGCAGACGCGAAGACGCTCGTCAACGAGCACTACGCGAAGGCGACGGGCAAGCCGTACGGCGGGGTGAAGACGTACGGGCACTATCGCGAGCTTCTCGCGAACAAGGACGTCGACGCGGTCGTGATCAGCACGCCCGACCACTGGCACGCCCTGATCGCGATGGACGCCGTGCGCGCCGGCAAGGACGTCTACCTGCAGAAGCCGGCGTCGCTGACGATCGCTGAAGGGCGCACTCTCAGCGACACGGTCCATCGCTCCGGACAGATCTTCCAGATCGGCAGCCAGCAGCGCTCGTCACCGCAGTTTCGGTATGCGGCGGAGCTCGTTCGCAACGGACGCATCGGCGAGTTGAAGACGGTCGAGATCGGTCTTCCCGGCGATCCGTCCGGCGATGACGAACCCCGGATGCCGGTCCCGAAGAACCTCGATTACGACATGTGGCTCGGATCGACGCCGGTCGTCTACTACACGGAGAGGCGTGTGCACCCGCAGGCCGGCTACGACCGGCCGGGGTGGCTGCGCTGCGAGCAGTTCGGGGCCGGGATGATCACCGGCTGGGGCGCGCATCATATCGACAGCGCGCACTGGGGAATGGGGACGGAGTTCACCGGCCCGATCGAAATCTGGGGCACGGCGGAGTTTCCGAAAACGGGGCTCTGGGACGTACACGGACCGTTCCGCACGGAAGCCCTGTACGCCAACGGCGTCCACATGATCATCAGCGGGGATTTTCCGAACGGCATCAAGTTCATCGGGACCGAAGGCTGGATCTTCGTCTCACGTGGTAACGAGTCCGTGACCTCCAGCGACCCGCTCGCCAAGCTGGAGGACGCGCAGGCGCTCGCGGCAAGCGACCCGAAGATCATCACGTCCGAGATCGGGCCCGACGAGATTCACCTGTACGAGAGCAAGGACCACCACGGCAACTGGCTCGAGTGCGTCCGTTCGCGCCAGCAGACGATTGCCCCCGTCGAAGTCGCGCATCGCGCGTGCTCGGCGTGCCTCCTCCATCACATCGCGATGAAGACGAAGCGCAAGCTGTTCTGGGATCCCTGGAAGGAGCGCTTCCACAACGACGACGAGGCGAACGCCATGTTGTCGCGTCCGCAGCGCCCGCCCTACATCGTCGCCTGACCATAGACCGCGTCTCATCACCCGAGACCTGGCGACGGAGTCGCTCCCGACGACGGTACAGGCGAACGAGCGCGAGCGAGTGAGCCACGCGAGCGGAGCGGGCAGCGAAGCGGGCGCCCGCGAGCGAGCGTGTTGGGGAGTCCGAGGGACGAAGCCCCTCGGAATGATATGAGACTAACCGAGCGTGAGATCGACAAGCTGCTGGTCTTCACCGCGGCGGATGTCGCGCGGCGCCGCCGTGCGCGCGGTCTCAAGCTCAATCACCC
>JAICSD010000374.1 GCA_025937075.1 Vicinamibacteria bacterium
GATCGGCGGGCGATGGAGATCGGCGAGGTCGGCGGTCTGGGATTGCCGCTCGAGGGGCCCACGTGGCTCGCCACGGGGACCTGGGGCTACCGCAGCTTCACGACGGCCGAGGATCTCGGGAAGGCGTACCGCGATCTCATGGCGCAGCTTCGGCTGCAGATCGCGGCCGGCGCCGCCGCCGCCATCTACACGCAGACGACGGATGTCGAGATCGAGGTGAACGGCCTCATGACGTACGACCGTCGGGTGATCAAGCTGCCGGCCGCCGAGCTCGCGAAATGGCACGCGCCGCTGTTCGCGGCGCCGCCCGGGATGACCATCGTGATTCCCGCCGCGGATCGCGAGCCGGCAACGTGGCGGTACACGACGACCCAGCCCGCTGAGGGCTGGAGTGCCGCGTCGTTCGATGCTTCGTCATGGCAGGAGGGCAGGAGCGGCTTCGGGCGGCCGCAAACGCGCTGGGGACCCGTGAACACGCCGTGGGCGACGAGCGATCTCTGGCTGCGCCGGAGCGTCGATCTGGAATCGACGAACTTCTCCGCGCCGCATCTGAAGATCTTTCACGATGACGATGCGGAGGTGTATCTCAACGGAGTGCTGGCGGCGAAGCTCACCGGCTCGAACAGCGGCTACATGTTCGTGCCGCTGAACGACGCCTCACGCGCGGCGCTCCGCACCGGCACGAACACGATCGCGATCCACGTGCATCAGGAGCGCGGCGGACAATTCATCGACGCCGGATTGGTGGACATCAGATGATTGCCGACTGGTCGGCAATCAATTATTGTCCGCACTCGCCGCCGAGCGCCTGCACGGCCGACACGTCCATGACGACGACGTTGTCGGCGGGATCCGGAGGACGGCTGGAAGTGCCTGCCGTGGGCGATCCGCCGCCAACGACGACCCGGCCGCCCTTGAAACGCATGCCCTGCTCGGTCAGCGCCGATTTCTTGATCAGCCCGACGATTTCGACGCGCTGACCGTCGTTCTTCTTGACGTCGCTCATGACGTCCTTCTTGCCCGCGAGCCGGAAGGCGTGCTGGCGAACCACAGGACCGCTCTGCACGTCGGTCTGCCGGACGTCCGAGGCCGAGAGTACACGTCCCTTCAGGCACCCCGTCACGGTGACCTCGACCGAATCCTTGGGCACTTTCGGGCGCTCTTCCTGCTGCGCCGCGAGCGGCGCTGCAGCGAGCACCAGGGCGAACGTGAGTCTGGTCACGAGCATGGATCCTCCAGCGTGCAGGCGTTCTCTGACGATAGCACGGCAGGCGACTTGACATGAGCCGCTGAGCACGGGGACGATACCCTGCGTGACGAAGCCTCTTCGCTGTTTCTTTGATCACAGGAGACCAGGAGACCAGGAGCAACACTTGTCTGCTCCTCACAGGAGACCAGGAGACCAGGAGCAACACTTGTCTGCTCCTCACAGGAGTCGAGGAGACCGGGAGAAGTATTGTTTTGCTCCTGATCTCTTGATCTCCTGTGTTGTATTCGCGGGCGCGCTGCTGCTTCAGCCGCTGCTGATCGCCCAGACGCCCACGCCCACGCAGACGCACACGCCGAGAGGCCCTCACGTGACTCGCGCGACACCGGCGACCAGAGTCGACGGCACGCCCGTCGACGTCTTCACCTTGACCGCCGCCGGCATCGAAGTGCAGGCGCTGAATTACGGCGGCATCATCACGTCGATCAAGGTGCCGGATCGGACGGGACACATCGCGGACGTGGTGCTCGGCTTCGATGCTCCCGCGGGGTACCTCAGCAACCCTCCGCCCCCGTACTTCGGCGCGCTCATCGGCCGTTACGGCAACCGCATCGCGAAGGGCCGGTTCACGCTCGACGGCCACACGTACACGCTCGCGACCAACAACGCGCCGAATCATCTGCACGGCGGCAATCGCGGCTTCGACAAGGTGATGTGGAAGGCCGAGACGCGCGAAACAGCGGATGGCGCGTCGCTCGTGCTCACGCGCACGAGTCCCGATGGCGAGGAAGGCTATCCGGGAAACCTGCAAACGCGCGTGACCTACACCGTCACGCCGCGCGGCGAGCTCGTCGTCGACTATCACGCAACGACGGATAAGGCGACGCCGGTCAACCTCACGCAGCACAGCTACTTCAACCTCGCGGGCGAAGGATCCGGCGACATCCTCGCGCACGAGCTGATGATCAACGCGGACCGCTACACACCGGTCGACGATACGCTCATCCCCACGGGTGAGCTGGCGCCGGTGGCCGGCACGCCGTTCGATTTCCGCAAGGCGACGTCGATCGGCGCGCGGATCGATCAGGACAATCCGCAGTTGAAGAACGGCAAAGGCTACGATCACAACTGGGTGCTGAATCGTTCCGGCAGCGGCCTGCAGCTTGCCGCGCGGCTGCACGATCCGAAGAGCGGCCGATCGCTGGAGATTCGCACCACCGAGCCTGGCCTGCAGTTCTATTCGGGCAATTTCCTCGACGGCACGATTCACGGCAAGAGCGGCCACACGTATGGCCATCGCGGCGCGCTGTGCCTCGAGACGCAGCACTTCCCTGACTCGCCGAACCATCCGTCGTTCCCATCGACGATTCTTCGACCTGGACAGTCGTACGACTCCAAGACGGTGTTCACGTTCTCCGCGAGGTAAACGCCGCCGTGTTCGGCAGTACTATGGAACCCAGCGTCATGCGCGAGCGAAGGCCGCTTCGCTACGGGATCCTGTTGCTGATCGCGGCGTGGGTGCTCGTCTGCGGCACGCCGGCACCGCATCTGTCGAGCACCGGCCCGTCGGATCGCCTCGACGACCGCACGTTCTGGTCTCTCGTGACCGACTTTTCGGAGCAGGGCGGCTTCTTCCGGTCGGACAACCTCGTCTCGAACGAGACGACCTTCCAGCACGTCATTCCCGCGCTGCAGCAGCGCGCCGGGCCGGCCAGCGCGTACATCGGCGTCGGCCCGGATCAGAACTTCACATATCTCGTCGCGCTCCGCCCGCGGATCGCCTTCATCGTGGACATCCGGCGGCAGAACATGCTGCTGCACCTCATGTACAAGGCGCTGATCGAGATGTCGCCGACGCGTGCCGAGTTCCTGGCGCGGCTGTTCTCGCGGGCGCAGCCGACGGTTCCAGCCAGGGCGACCGCCGAAGCGCTCTTCGCGGCGTTCGATCGCGCGGTGCCCGATTCCCAGGCGTTCGAGCACAACCTGCGTGAGATCAACCGGCGCCTGCTGCGGCAGCATCACTTCGCGCTCTCGTACGAAGACCTGCGATCGATCGACTACGTGTATCGCTCGTTCTTCACGGCGGGGCCGGACATCCGGTATTCGTTCGGACGCGGGCCCGGCTGGCTGCCGTTCCCCAGCTACCGCGAGCTGATGATGGAGTCCGATGCTGAGGGAGAGCACCGGAGCTATCTCGCGAGCGACGAGAACTACCAGGCGCTTCGCGACCTCGAGTTGCGCAACCTCGTTGTACCGCTGGTCGGCGACTTCGCCGGCCCGAAAGCGCTTCGTGCCGTCGGCGCGTACCTCCGCGGTCAGGGCGCCACGGTGACGGCGTTCTACACGTCGAACGTCGAGCAGTATCTCTTCCGCGGGGACGAGTGGCAGCGCTTCTACGCCAATGTCGGCGCGCTGCCCATCGACGAGCGCAGCACGTTCATCCGCTCGTTCTTCAACAACGTCGCGTTTCGCGGCTACCAGTACCGCCTCGCGCCGCTGCCGCCGCCCGGCGCGGGCCCTCGTTCGCAGACGCTGCTCAACCCGATCCTCGAGCTGCTCCAGTCCTATCAGGCTGGCCGCATCCAGAGTTACATGGATGTGATCGAGCTCTCTCACCAACCGTGATCGACGCGGGCCTCAAAGGCCCGCGCTACGTCCGTGGGGCGGCCCGTTCAGGGCCGCCGTGCACATTGCGTCCTCTCGCGCGCGGATGACACAATGACGCGCCATGACACGCACGTTTCTCCCGGGCGCGATCGCACTGATCTGCACCGCGGCGCTCGGGGCGCAGAACGGCGCCGGACGCATGACGCCTGACGCCCTGAAAGACTTCAGCTTCCGCAGCCTCGGCCCGAGCCTGACGACGGGCCGCGTGTCAGACGTCGACATCGATCCGAAGAACCCGAACGTGTGGTATGTCGCCTCCGCCTCGGGCGGTCTCTGGAAGACGGAGAATCGCGGGAACACCTTCGCGCCCATCTTCGACCACTACGGCTCGTACTCGCTTGGCTGCGTCGTTGTCGATCCCCGCAACTCGAACATCGTCTGGCTCGGGACCGGTGAGAACAACAACCAGCGGAGCGTCGGGTTCGGCGACGGTGTGTACAAGTCGACCGACGCGGGGAAGACGTGGAAGAGGTCCGGTCTCGAGAATTCGGAGCACATCCAGAACATCGTCATCGACCCGAGGAATTCGAACGTTGTCTACGTGACCGCAATCGGGCCGCTGTGGTCCTCGGGAGGAGACCGCGGGCTGTACAAGACGACGGACGGCGGATCGACGTGGAGGGCTGTGCTGTCGATCAGTCCGGACACCGGCGCGACCGATCTGGCGATGGATCCTCGCCGGCCGGACACGCTGTACGTGGCGGTGCTGCAGCGCCGGCGCGCGGTCGGACAACTAATCGGCGGCGGACCCGAGAGCGGCATTTACAAGTCGACGAACGGCGGCGCGTCGTGGACCAAGCTGACGAAGGGATTGCCGTCGGTGGAGATGGGCCGGGTCGGCATCGCGATCAATCCGA
>JAICSD010000423.1 GCA_025937075.1 Vicinamibacteria bacterium
AGCGCGACGCGGATGCCGATCTCGCGCGTCCGCAGGGCGGCGACGTACGAGACGACTCCGTAGATGCCGACGGTCGCGAGCAGGAGCGCAAGCGTGCTGAAGCTGGCGAACAGCATCGCGCCCATCCGCTGCGGCATCACGAGATCGCGCACGCGCCAGGCGAACGTGCTGACGTCGTAAACGGGGACGTCCGGGTCCAGACTGCGAAGCTGGGCGGCGACGGGACCGAGCAGCGCCGTCTCGTCGCCGTCCGTTCGCACGAACAGATGCGCAGGGTCGGTCGACCCGTATGCATCCTGCGCGAACGGCAGATACATGTACGCGACCGGCTTTTCGTCGAGGGACTGCACGCGCGCGTCCTCGACAACGCCGACGATCGTGATCCAGTGATCCTCGCCGGCGGAAGCGCGCCCACCTATCGGATCACGGCCGTTCCAATAGGTTCTCGCTGCGGTCTCGTTGACGATGCCGACGAGCGGCGCACCGCGACGATCGGCATCGGTGAAAGCGCGCCCGCGAAGCAGCCGCGTGCCGGCCGCGCGGAAATAATCCGGCCCTACCGCTGCGTTGTAGAACGCGACCTCTTCGCCCGGCCGTGGATGATAGCCGTCGACGGCCGCGGTGAACACGCGCGAGCCGTTAGTCGGGACCAGCGACGTCCAGGCCGCTGCGGTCACCCCCGGTAGATTTCGTACGCGCGCGAGCGCGTCGGAGTAGTACGCATCGGCGCGGGCCGCGTTGTAGCGCGCCACCCCGAGATTGACCGACGCCGTCGCGACGCCGTCAACCTTGAAGCCGAGCGGCGCGTCGAGCGCACTCGCGAGGCTGCGCACGAACAGGCCGGTGCCTGCGAGCAGGACGAGGCTGAGCGCCACCTGCACTCCGACGAGCGTCGACCGCAGCCGGCTGCGGCCGGTCGTCGCGCGTGATTCACTGCGAAGCGAGCCGAGCACGTCGAGGCTCGCCGCCCGCCACGCGGGTGCGAGGCCGAAAAGGAGACCGGTGACACAGGCGACGAGCGCGGTTGCGGCGAGCGCCATTCCGTTGATCCGGAGATCCAGCGCGTCGATGGCGATGCCGCCAGGCAGCTCGAAGCGGCCCAGCACCGCCAACAAGGCGGCGGCCACCAGCAGCGCAGCCGCGCCGCCCGCCAGAGCGAGCACGAGGCTCTCGACGAGGACTTGTCGTGCGATTCGGATCCGGCCTGCACCAAGCGCGAGGCGCACCCCGATTTCGCGAGCGCGCGCGACCGCTCGCGAGAGGAACAGGTTGGCGAGGTTCGCGCACCCAATCACCAGCGCGAGCGCCACGACGCCGCCGAGGAGCAGGATGAAACGCGACACGCTCGCCGCATCCCGGCCGAGCGCGCGGGTGCGGAGCGGGGTCAGCACGAATCCCTCGTCGCGACCCGCCGTTTTTTTGTCAAAGTGATTCTGCCGGTAGATGCCGTCGAGCATCGGCGCAGCTTCCGCTGCCGTGACGTCACTTCTCAGCCGGACGACGACGTTGAGCCACTGCATGCCCGTCATCTCCAGCATGTCAGGCCGCGAGAAAAGACCTGTGCGGATCTGCGGCGTCGCCGTGATGGGGAAGTACACGGCGGTCGTGTCCGAGGGCCGCACGCCGCGGAAACCTTTGGCGGCGACGCCAACGATGGTGACGGGCTCCCCGTTCGCGCGGATCACGCGGCCGATGACGGTGGGATCGCCGCCAAAGTGAGACTGCCACCAGCGATAGCTCAGGACCGCGACGGTAGGTCCATCTTTCAGATCGTCGGCCGGTCCGAACACGCGGCCGGCAGCGGGGGGCACGCCGAGCGTTCCGAAGTAGTTGCCGGAAACGAAACTCGCATCGACGAGCGAGGCGTTGCCGTTGGAGACGACGTTGACGCGACCCCCGGACGTCGCGGCGGCGCCCGCGAACAGATCGCCGCGTGCGGCAAACGCGTTGTAGTCGGGATACGACGTCGACCAGTTCAGCGCGTAGAGCTGATCGATCTGCGAGACCTTCAGGGGTCGGAGCAGCGTGGCATCCGCCAGGCTGAAGATCGCGGTGTTTGCGCCGATGCCCAGTGCGAGCGTCGCGATGACGGCGAGCGTCACGACGGCGTCGCGCCTCAGCATCCGGATCGCGTGAAGGACATCCTGCGCCAGACCCGTCATCGCCACTCCTTGCAGCACCGCAAGCCATTCGCGCGCGAGTGCGATCGCCAGATCGAAGAACAACGGCCCCAACGCCCGCGCGCCGCGGCGGGACACCGCTGCGCTGGCGCACTGGAGCATCTCCTTCCCATGTGCCCGGCGGAGCGCCGGCGGCAAGAGCAGGAGCAGCAGCGCATACACACGGACGGCGGCTGATATCACCGGACACGCACCCGTTTCGCGCGTGCGGCGCCGACGAGCGTCGCCATCCGCGCGGTTTCTGCCTGCAGAACGGCTCGCCCGAGTGCGGTCATCCGGTAATACCGCCGCCGCTCATCGTCCAGTGCGGGATCCGGCCGTTCGTCCGCTTCTTCGGCGAGGCCGCTCGCGAGCATGCGTTTGATCGTGCCGTAGAGCGTGCCAGGCCCCATTCGGACGGATCCGGAGGTGAGCCGTTCGATTTCCTGCATGATGCCGTAGCCGTGGCGGTCGCCGTCAGCCAGCGCGAGGAGGATGTGCGCAATGGCGGGCGTCAGCGGCAGGAAGTTTGCGGGATCAGGTGTGCGCCGCGGCATATATCCGTAACGGATATAGCATACGGGACCAATGGAGATCAACTACCAATTACACAACTACCAACTACACAAGCTCCTTGGTAGTTGACGCCTTGAGTAGTTGGAACTTGCGAAGTTGCGTAGTTGATCTGCGGCTACTGAATCCGGGCCGCGCGCACGACAGAAGCGTCAGCCGTGCGCTTGCTGGAGTACCGGACGATCGGCTGGCCATCCACAATTTCGATGGTTTTGTAGACGCCCGATGGTGCGCGCGAGGTGGACGGCGCGGCGTTGCGGATGCGCGCGACGTAATTGCGTGTTTCACGGTAGGGCGGAATCGTGCGGCCGTACTTGTCGACGGCGCCCGGCCCGGCATTGTAGGCGGCGAGCGCGAGCCCTTCGTCGTTGTAGCGATCGATCAGCGAGGCGAGATACGCGGTGCCCGCGCGGATGTTCTGCTCCGGATCGTACGCGTTGCTCACGCCGTACTCCGCTGCGGTCTCCGGCATCAACTGCATCAGGCCCATCGCGCCTTTGACGGAGCGCGCGCGTGGATTGAACCCGGATTCGGCCTGGATGACCGCGCGTACGAGGTCGGGACGGAGGCCCTGACGGTTCGCCTGTTCCTCGACGAGCGCGGCAAACCGCTCTGCGCGTGAGATCACAAGCGGCCGAGTCGTCCGGATCGTGCCGTTCGTCGGCGCCACGGCGTAGCTGCGCGCAGCGCCGTCCTTCGGTTTGTCCGACATGACCAGATTCCCGGCAGCATCCCTCCACGTGTAGATCTGCGCCGACGCGACGACGGGAGTCGACGCGATCAGGACGGCAGCGAGCAGGAGGCGGCGCATATTGGCGTGTGGAGGAGTCCGGACGGACCGGTCTCGCCCATTGACAGAGGCAAGCCGCCTGCCTGCCCTTTTTCAACGACTTACGGCGATTTCTGGCGGCGACTGCGCTGTTTTTGCACATCGCCGCGCGGGGATTGTGATCGACTTCTGCGATACCGGCCAGGGTTACGCCGTGCGAAAGCGTGAACGACCGGCCGTAAGTCACGGCGGGACGAACTGACGAATTCGGCCTGAAATCGAGCGACCTGGGCGGCAGTCGGCTTGCCTCACAGCGCGAGTTCAGGAGGTGTGTTCATGAAGCTTCGCGTCCTTCCCCTCGTCCTGCTGGCGGCGCCGTTCGTCGTGACGTTGGCATGCGAGCACAGCCCCGCCGCGCCGAGCGCGCAGGGCGCACCGGCAATGGCTTCCGC
>JAICSD010000407.1 GCA_025937075.1 Vicinamibacteria bacterium
CAGCTCGCCTTCCAGTTCTTTGCTCGACTTGATCGCCATCTCGAGAAATCGAGCGAACTCGCGCTGAGTGGTCGCACCGCAGCCCTCGACGATCGTGAACACGATCGACTCGGCGGCAGCGATCGTTTGCGCTTTGAGCTCTGAATAGCCGCGCGCGGGATATTGCGCCACGACGTCCCGAACGCTCACCGCCAGCCCGACCGCCTTTTTCCAAACGCGAAGTCGCCGATGATCTTGCACATTGAAGCATGGATCTCCGGCAGACCGGAACTACCATCGAAACCCCGCGATCAGCACCACTCGACCGCCACCCCGACCCGTCGCGGTCCATCTGATTTTATGAAACAACTGGCCTCGCTACGCGAGTGATGCTACCCGTTGGGCGGGTAGCGGTGCGGGAAGGCGCACCACACACGTAGGAGGCCAGTATGTCCAATCAATACTTTGCCGGACTCGATGCGCACCTAGCATACATCACGGTGGCGATCATCGACAGGATGGGGGTCGTGCAGTGGCAGGGCAATGTGACGACGCGGTCCCCCGCGGCGTTGCTCGAGCGATTGGCACCCTATCGCCCGCTCGACGCCGTGGTGGAGAGCTCGCCGTTTTGGACGTGGCTGTATGATCAGCTCACGCCCGCCGGCGTCCGCGTTCACGTTGCGCACGCGAAGGCGTTGCGGGCCATCGCGACGTCGCACCGCAAGACGGATGAGCGCGACGCCATGCTCCTCGCGCGGATGTTGGCGACCGGCCTCATCCCCGCGGTGTATCCGAAGCCCCAACCACAGCGCGAGCAGGCCACGTTGTTACGGCATCGTGGGCTGTTGGTCCGTCGGCGCACCGAATGCGCGAATCGCATTCATGCGCAGCTCCACACGCATCATCTTCAGATCGGCCGGGGCAAGTTACTGCGCCGCAGCGGCGCGGCCTGGCTGCGCGCCGAGGCCTGGCCCTGCGCCGAGGCCTGGCCCTGCTTGACCCCAGAACAGCGGCGGCTGGTGCGGTCGCACTGGCGGTTGATTCGCGTCCTTCAGCAGATGATTCGGCACCTCGATCGCGAGATTGCTCGTCGGGCCGCACACTCCAATGCCGCCGTCGCCCTGCAGACGATTCCGGGCCTCGGGCCGTACCGGAGCCTCACGTTGGCCACGGAGCTCATGCCGATCCGGCGCTTTCCGGACGCCGCGCATCTCGTGAGCTACGCGGGACTCGCGCCGCGCACGCGCAGTTCGGGCGGCCGCACACGCCATGGCGCGATTTCACCCGACGCCAATCGCTATGTCCGCGGCGTGCTCGTCTCTGCCATTCCCAGTCACCTCCGCTTCGCCCCGGAGAGTTCGCTGAGTCAGTACTACGGTCGCCTCAAAGCGCGCGTGGGGTGGCCGGTCGCCCGGGTCGCCCGGGTCGCCGCCGCGCGCCGCCTGACCCAAGTCATCTATCACATGCTGGCTACCGGCGAAGCGTGGCGTGGCTGATATGTCTCTTCGACTCCCGGGCCGAGTTCCACGCGTGACTGTCGCGCTTCCGCCCCCGGCGCGGAGCGACGACCTACCATCTGATTGAACCGTCCCGCTCGAAAAGAGAGATCATGAGGCTGTCGACCTCGCATAGGTGTCTGAGCGGTCCGCTTTTCACCCTTCACCCGATGATCCGCCTGCAGCCCCGTTGGTGACGTCTGGTGACGTCGCCTGTTCGTTCCGTTTCGAATCTCGTGATCACCGCTGTGACTTCCCGCACTCGCCAAGATCACGTCGTCGCGCCGCCGTCTCACGACGGTCCGGCGGAGCCGTGCCCCTTGCGGCCAGTTGTTTCATAGGAGTCACGCACAACGGCTAGCGGCCAACTCCCAGACTGCCATCGCGCGCCGTTGCTGTCAGTCCTTGCTTCACGCCAAAAAAACTGCGGCGCGCGTTCGTCTGAGCGAACACGCGCCGCAGCTCCACTCCGAGAACGCTTCCTTGCCTGACTGACAGGTCGGCGCCGCCGAAGTCTTGTCCCACCAGACCGGCGTGTTGTTCGCGTCGCCGCCCATGCGGGCGACGGCCGCCTGCACCTGCGCGTTGTTCGACGACGTTTCCGACGACGGATACTTGATCCGGCTCGGGATGTAGTTGAAGATCGAGACCTTCGCCTTGACGAGCGACGGCGTGCAGGTGCGGCGCCACTCGAACCACGCCTGGCCCGCGTCGCCGTACAGCGCGATCCACTTCTGCAGCGCGATCTGTTTCAGTCCCGCCGTCCCCGCCTGCAGCGCCACCGAAGGCTGCGCGAGGTACGCCGAGATCGCCGCCGCATCGGTCACGCCCCACTGATTCATCGACGCCGTGATGCCGGCATTGTAGAACCCGGCTGCCTGCGCCGGCGTGAGGCCGCCCAGGCTGCGCGCGGCCGCTTCGGCCATGATGAAGTTGCCTTCGGCCGCAGTGAACATGAACGACGGGAAGCTGTTGCCGCTGCCGCCGAGATTGCCTGGCGCGTAGGCGATCGGACCAGGATAGAACACCGCGCCGGGGCGCGACGCGCTGTCCGAGTACGCAACGGCCGTCGCGTTGGTCAACCCGTTCGGCTGGCCGGCGAACTTGCCGGTCGCCGCCGCGGGCAGAGCATAGATCTTCACACGCGGGTCGTTGTAGTTGTTGAGCGTGTCGACGAGCGTCTTCGACATCCGATCGTCATCGCGGCTCGAGAAGTTCACCGCCCACGGATTGTTGAACACGCCGTCGCCGGGCCACCGGAGCTCGGCGTTGTCGGCGTTCGAGGTGATGAGGCCCCCCGTCGCCGAGAACGCCGCCTTGAGCTCCTTGTCCGCCGTCGCGGCATCCACGTTCACGATGCGCAGGGCGTCGCGGGCGTGGAGCGAGTTGGCGAATTTCTGCCACTTCGCCGGATCGCCGTTGTAGATCGGATCGGCGGCGTTGAGGGCGTTGGAGGCGCCGCCGAGCGCGCTGCTTGCCGCGGTCAGCTTGGCCATCATGCCCGTGTAGACGTCCTGCTGCGCATCGTACCCCGGCGACAGGATTGCCGTGCTCGAATCCGCCGCCAACGCCTGCGAGTAGGGAATGTCACCCCAGGTATCCGTGAGATACCCGTATACCCACTGCTGCATGATGCTCGCCGGCGCCCAGAGGCCCGGACTCTTCGCCGCCGTGCCGGCGCGAATCACGACCTGGTAGTCCTCTAGGTCGTTCGCGTAGGCGCCCGTCCAGTTCCCGTTCAACGACGTGGCATTCACGCCCTGGTACTGGTCGTTGCCGATGTACTGGTTCTCGGCGAAGTGCTGAATGATCAGCCCGATGTCGCGCAGGTCGTAGCCCGAGCCCAGCCAGTTGCCGACCGAGGTCTGGGAGGCATTGGTGAAGACGGCCGTCGGCGGCGCCGACGTCGGGGAGTTGGGATTGTTGTTGATCGACGTCAGCTTGTCGTTGTTACAGCCGGCGACGGCGACGGCGAGTAGCGCCGTCGACGCCGCGATCGGAATGAGTCGATGAGTGCGTGTCATGGGTGTCATGAGTTACGGCGTGACGCGCACGCTGAAGCCGAAGCTCCGCGGCACGGGGAGACCGGCGTACTCCAGGCCCTGATTGCTGCCCGTGTTGTACGAGATCTCGGGGTCGATGTTCGGCACGTTCGTGTGCGTCCACAGATTGCGGCCGACCAACGCGACGTTCACCGCGCTGGCATTGAACTTCGATGCCATCGAAGGCGACAGCTCGTAGCCGACGCGGAGCTCGCGAAGCTTGATGAAGCTGTCGTCGTACACGTACGGCGACGCGATGCCGCTGTACGAGAGCGACTGGAAATACGTCTCCGAGGTGATCGTCTGCGTGTTCTTCTGGCCGGTCGACTCGATGATGCCGTTGATGACGACGCCCGGCTTGTTCCAATCTTCCTCGCGGCCGTACATCGTGCTGGCCAACGTGCCGGTCGCCTGACCGTAGAAGTTGGTGCCGCTGAAGATGCTGCCGCCGTGGCGGATATCGAGTGTGCCGCCGAGCGTGAACCGCTTGTAGCGGAGCGTGTTCACCCAGCCGCCCGTCCACGAGGGCTGGATGTTGCCCAGCGTGACCATCGTGTCCGTCGCCGGGTACGTGCCGTCGTCCGTGAGGAGCGGTAGGCCCGTCGTCGAATCACGCTTGATGTCGTAGCCGCTGATGTTGCCGAACGGCTTGCCGACCCGCGCCTCGACCTGCACCGAACCCTGGAACCCG
>JAICSD010000221.1 GCA_025937075.1 Vicinamibacteria bacterium
CAAATCGTCCTCCGGACTTCTGGGCGGTGTCGAGCGCATCCTTCACCAGACGATCGGCAGCGTCGCGTCCGAGCGGTGGAGTCAGCAGCATCATGGCACGCTCGGCGAACACGCTGCCCTTCGTACTCTCGATATGCGCGCGCATCGTCTGTGGATCGACCCGGAGCGCCTCCATCGTTGCGGCGAGCGCCGCCAGCGCCGCGCCCGTCGATTGCACGACGTCGGCGACGATTGGCCACTCAGCGTGCAAGCCTCCGACACCGCGCTCGTGCTCCTGGACCATACCCGTGAGGAAGGCGGCGACCAGGCCGGGGAGTCGGGTTGCCGCGGCGAGAACGATCGCCGAACCCGAGGGGTTCTTCTTCTGCGGCATCGACGAGGAGCCGCCGCCCGGTTCGGACGCCTCGTGCACCTCGTGCTGCATCAGCAGGCTGATATCGCGCGCGATCTTGCCGAGCGTCGCCGTGTAGATCCCGCAGCCGGTCACGATGCCCGCGAGCCGATCGCGATGCGAGTGCCACGGCGCGTCCGGACATTGGAGGCCGAGCGCCGCCGCGAGCGTCGTCGCGATTGCAGGCCCGCGATCGCCGAGCGCCGCCATTGTCCCCGCGGCTCCGCCGAACTGCAGCGACACGCCGTCGGCCCAGCTCGAGGACAATCGCGACCAGTTGCGAGCCGTCGCACCGTACCAGCCCGCAACCTTGAGGCCGAAGGTGACGGGAGGAGCCGGCTGGAGGAGCGTCCGTCCCAACATGAGTGTGGAGGCGTGCGCGTCCGACAACGTGCGAAGCGCGCGCTGCAGACGCGCATGGTCACGGGCAAGCACGTCGCGCGCGCGTACGAGCAGCAACACGAGGGCGGTGTCGGAGATGTCCTGGCTCGTCGCGCCCCAGTGCACGAATGCCGCAGCGTCCGCATCATGCGCACGCACACACGCCCTGAGCGCGTGCACGAGCGGAATCGCGAGGGTCGCCGATTCGCGCGCCTCGCGCGCAATCGCCGCCGCATCGTACAGATCCCCGCGAGCGCACGCGGTTATCGCGTCCGCAGCGCCCGGAGGAATCAGTCCCGCGCGCGCCTGCACGCGCGCGAGCGCGGCCTCGACGGCGAGCATCGCGTCGAGGACGGAAGCGTCGGAGAAAATCGCGGCGAGCTCGTCGGTCGTCGACAGGCTATCGATGAGGCGCATGCGGATCTCTACTGCGGGGCAACCCTTTCAGCTGTGGGGCGGCCCGTTCAGGGCCGCCTGCACGCGGGCCTAAAAAGGCCCGCGCCACATTTGACCGGGAGCCGGCAATCGGCAGTCATGCAGCGGAACAGGCAACTCACAAATCGAAGAAGACCGTCTCGCCCCTGCCCTGCAGCCTGATGTCGAACGTCCACAGGCCAGGATCTCCGGCACCAGGAGATGCCATCAGCGTTTCACGCCGATTGACGGGAACCACGGCCAGGACCGGATCCGACGTCAGAGCGGCGTCACCTCCGAAATAAATCCGCGTGTAGAGGTGACGCTGCAGACCCCGCGCGAACAGACTGACGTTGATGTGCGACGCCTGCAGCACTCCGGCGTTGCCCTCCACACGACCCGGGCGAATCGTCTCGAACACGCACGCACCTTCCGTGTTCGTGGGAAGCCGGCCGAAGCCGCAGAACGCATCGACCATTGTGTGGCGCGGTCCTTTCAGGGCCGCGCTCTCGCCCGGCTCCGCGTACTTGCCGTGGGCATCGGCGTGATACAGCTCCACGAGCGCGTCGGGCACAGGCACGCCATCGGCGTCCAGCACGCGCACGCGCAAGCGAATTCGGTCGCCCGCGGTACCAGGGTGCACGAGACAACCGAGCGTCGTGTTCGCGGAAAGCGCGAAGTGGAAGAACGGACCCACCGTCTGCGATGCCGTCGGGATCACGCCGCTTCCGCGTGAAGGCGGAAGCCACATATCCGGCGTCACCGTGGCGCCTCGAACGGCGTCGACCGGTCGCCGCGAAGGACGATGTCGAAGCGGTAGCCCAGGGCCCATTCAGGGCGCGTGAGATGGAGATCGAACGCCGAGATGAGCCGCTGGCGAGCGCGCTCGTCAGGGACGCCCTGAAAGATCGGGTCGTACGCGAACAGCGGATCGTCAGGAAAGTACATCTGCGTGACGAGCCGCGACGCGAGGTTCAGGCCGAACAGTGAAAAATGGATGTGCGCCGGCCGCCAGGCGTTCGGATGATTGCGCCACGGATAGGCGCCCGGCCTGATCGTGACGAACTGGTAGCGCCCTTCCGCATCCGTGAGCGTCCGTCCCGCGCCCGTGAAGTTCGGGTCGAGCGGCGCCGGATGATCGTCAAGGGCATGCGCGTAGCGGCCAGCCGCATTGCACTGCCAGATCTCGACGAGCGTGTGCGGGACCGGACGTCCCCGTTCGTCCAGCACGCGGCCTGCCACGATGATGCGCTGGCCCAGCGGCTCCGCCGCGTGCTGCCGCGTCAGATCGTTATCCGTCTCACCGACGGGCAGCAGCCCGTAAACAGGGGCCGCGAGGTTCGCGAGATTCTCTGGAATCGTCACCAGCGGCTGGAGCGGCGCGCGCCGGATGGTCGAACGATAGGGCGGATAGAGGAGCGTCGGCTGAGCAGCCTCTCGCTCGGCGCGCCGTGACGTGCGGAGATCCTCCGCCGCTTCATTCGACGGCGGTTCTGCCGTGTGCTCGTGCCGTACGGGCATTGAGATCCCTGAGGGTGTCGAGCTCGTCGCGATTCGGGGGCAGCGTCCCGTCTACGTTCGCCGCAAAACGTACCGCCCAGCCGGTGTTCTCGCGAATTCGTTCGTGCGTGACGCCAGGGTGCACGCTGACGACGACGAACTCCATCGTCGCCGGATCGGGCTTCATCATACACAAGTCCGTCACGAGCAGAGCGGGGCCTTCGGTCGGAATCCCGAGCGCGCGCCGCTCGCGTCCTGTCGGTCCGTGCCCCAGCGAGGTCATGAAGTCCAGCCTCTCGACGAGCGCGCGCGGGTGGTGACGCATGACGATGTAGATTCGGCCGCAGCTCGTGGCGATCTCGGTCGCGCCGCCGCTGCCCGGCAGCCGAACCTTCGGCTGCCGATAGTCGCCGATGACCGTGCTGTTCAGGTCCCCGAACCGATCCACCTGCGCGCCGCCCAGAAATCCCACGGAGATGCGGCCTCCCTGCAGCCAGTACTGAAACATCTCGGGCACGGATACGGTCGTGAGCGCCGTTTCGCACAACTCTCCATCGCCGATCGACAGCGGCAGCACGTGCGGCTTCGTGTCGAGCGTGCCTGATTCGTACACGAGCGTCAGTCCCGGAGCGTGCGTGAGCCGCGCCAGATTGCAGGCCGCCGACGGAAGGCCGATGCCGACGAAGCAGACGTCCTCGTTGCGCAGCGCTCGCGCGGCGGCGATGGTCATCATCTCGGTGGCGTTGTAAGCCGGATCGCTCATCGGTGTTCCATCACGTTGCCTCTCATCCACGTACTGAAGCGATTCCGGTCGCGCGAGATCGCGTCCCACTCCCCGTAGAACGCGTTGTCGCGCTGGTAGTGCCCGTGCGCATACGAAGGGCGTGCGCCGCCAGGTGCGACGGCAATCGCGCTGATGACCCACGACGGGAGAATCACCGCGTTCGTGCCGTGTGGAAGCTCGTCGACGACTTCTTCGACGGTCACGAGGCTGCGCGCGGCGGCGAGCACCACTTCCTTCTGCACGCCGACGATGCCTTGAATGAGGACGTTGCCTGCGCGGTCGGCCGTCTGTGCATGGACGACGGCGACGTCCGGGCGGATTGCCGGCACGCAGGCGAGCGGCTCGCCGGTGAAAGGACACGCCACGAACGTGATGTTCGGGTTGACGCGTGCGAGATCGGAGCCGCGATAGCCGCGAAAGAACGCGCACGGCATCCCGGCCGCGCCCGCGGCGTACGCGTTCGCCATCGCCGCGTGGCTGTGCTCTTCGATCTCGAGCGGCCGCGGCCAGCCGTTCTCGACCGCATCGCGCAGCCGGTGCAGCGAGCCGACGCCGGGGTTGCCGCCCCACGAGAAGATCAGCTTTCGCGCGCAGCCCATCCCAATCATCTGATCGAACAGCAGGTCGGGCGTCATGCGGATCAGCGTCAGATCGCGGATCTGCTGGCGGATGATCTCGTGGCCGGCCGCAAACGGGATCAGGTGGGTGAAACCTTCGAGCGCGACGCGATCGCCCGGGCGCACGAGCCGCGCGACGGCGTCGGGAAGCTCGAGAAATTCGCTCATCTCCGCCGAGCATTATTGATCTCTGTGGCATCTCTTCCGCCTGAAGGCGGAAGCCACGAGATCAGCAGTCGCCGGATCCCGAACCCCGAACCCCGGACCCCGGATTCCGGATTCCGGATCCCGGACGCCGGTATGATTCACGCTGCGATGACGACCCTTCGCACGCAGGTCGGAATCATCGGCGCGGGCCCGGCCGGGCTCATGCTCGGGCATCTGCTGCACCGCGCCGGCATCGATTCCGTGATCCTCGAGGATCGGAGCGAGGAGCACGTCATCGATCGCGTGCGGGCGGGCGTGCTCGAACAGGGCAGCGTGGATCTGATGCACGCGGTCGGCGTCGGTGCGCGACTCGACAAAATCGGAATGCGTCACGACGGCATCTACATCGCGTTTCAGGGCGAGCGCCATCGCATCGACTTCAGGGAGCTGACCGGCGGACGTTCGATCACCATCTACGGGCAGAACGAGCTCGTGAAGGACCTGATTGCCGCGCGGCGCGCGACAGGGCGCCCTCTGTTCTTCGAGGTGGAAGACGTTCAGCTCGACGATCTCCAATCGAAGCATCCGGCCATTGGCTTCACGCACGATGGCGCCGAACACGAGCTGCGGTGCGACGTCATCGCCGGCTGCGATGGTTCGCATGGCGTCTCACGGCACGCGATCCCGGCGTCGCACGTCCGAACCTACGAACGCACGTATCCGTTTGCGTGGCTGGGCATCCTCGCTGACGCCGCGCCCTCATCCGACGAGCTCGTCTACAGCCTTCACGAACGCGGCTTCGCGCTCTTCAGCATGCGATCGACGACGGTCACGCGCCTGTATCTCCAATGCGGCCCCGAGGAGGACGCTGCCGATTGGCCGGACGAGCGCATCTGGGCAGAACTGCAGGAGCGGCTGCAGACGGGAGATGGATGGCGTCCGAACGAAGGCTCGATCACGCAGAAGGGCGTGACCCCGATGCGCAGCTTCGTCTGCGAGCCGATGCGCGATCGCCGCCTGTTCCTCGCCGGCGACGCCGCGCATGTCGTTCCCCCGACGGGCGCGAAGGGGCTGAACCTCGCGATGTCGGATGTCACGACGCTCGCGGGTGCGCTTGCTGAGTTCTTCAGAGCCGGCAGTGAGGCGCTGCTCGATGAATACTCGAATCGCGCACTGCGGCGCGCCTGGCGTGCGCAGCGCTTCTCGTGGTGGATGACATCGATGCTGCACCGCAGCGACGAGGGCAACCCGTTCGACTACCGGCGCCAGCTCGCGGAGCTCGAGTATCTCGTCAGCTCGAAGGCGGCGATGACGAGCCTCGCAGAAAACTACGCGGGCTTCCCGTTCGATGAACCGCCCGCTTAGCGAACCCTCACGGCCACGCGGCTCCTGTATACTTTCCGCCCGCTGACCCGGCGGGGCGACCCCCGGGACTAGGAGAACTGCGTGATGAAGAGGCATATCGTAGTACTGGCGCTCGGAGCGGCCGCGTTCTGTTCGTCTCTCTTCGCCCAGGCGCCGCCTGCGGGTGCGCCGCAGGGCGGCCGCGGACAGCAGCCGCCGCGCGCGGCGACGCAGGGTCCTCCAGCGATGCACATCTACATTCGATCCGGTCTGAAGACGCACGGTCCCGGCCAGCACGACTACCCGCAGTTCCTCGCGGACTGGAGCAAGGTGCTGACCGAGCGCGGCGCGGCCGTCGACGGTTCGCTGCACTTTCCGACGCCCGCGGAACTGAAGGACACCGACGTCCTCGTCATGTACAAGGGGGACTCGGGTTATCTCTCCCCTGAAGAGAAGGAGACGCTGGAGGCGTACTTGAAGCGCGGCGGCGGCATCGTCAGCTTCCACGACACGCTCTGCGGACCTGATCCCGCGTACTTCTCGACGATCGTCGGTGGCGCGAAGAAGCATGGCGAGACGAACTACACGCTCGAAGCGGACGTGCCGTACACGATCGCGGACGCGTCGAATCCGATCATGCAGGGCATGTCGAACTTCACGATCAAGGACGAGGCATTCTTCCTCATGACGTGGTCGAAGTCACCGGCCATCCACGTCCTCGCCACCGCGACGATGGCGCCGACGCCGAGCGCGAAGGGGCATGAAGGCGAGGTCGTCCCTCAGATCTGGACCTATGAGAACGCGCTGGCCGGCGGGCAGCCGTATCGCGCGTTCGTCTGGATGCAGGGGCACAACTACTCGAACTTCGCCGACCCGCACGTGCAGCCGATGCTGCTGCGCGGCATCGCGTGGGCGGCGAAGAAGCCGGTCGATGCGCTGATGACCGTGCGTCAGCCGCAGCGAGGGCGAGGGCGATCACAGGGTAGGCCGGGTCTTTAGACCCGGCTTCCATCGGCGCACCTGAGCGTGGTGTGGGGCGGCCCTTTCAGGGCCGCCATCGCCTACTTGGTTCCCTTCACCACATTTTCCTGGAACAACTGCGGCGTGAACTCGACGAGATAGTTGCGCCAGTTGAGCCACGTGTGACCGCCGGGGCTCTCCTTGAATGTCGCGTCGAAGCCGTGCTTCTTCAGCATCTCGACGGTCGCCTTCGACGTCGCAATCAAACCATCGTCGGCGCCGGTCGAGAACCACAGAACCTTCAATCCCTTTTTCCCCGCCGCATCGTCGAGCGCTGCGGCGTGCTGTTCTTCCCACGACGGACCTGATGGCGGCGGTGGCGCCGGCGCACCGGCGCGCGGCGGCATCGGGACGATGCCGAAGACCCCGGAGCTGAAGACGCCGATGTAGGCGAACTTGTCGAGGTGCGACATCGAGATGTTCAGCGTCTGTCCGCCGCCCATCGACAGCCCTGCGATCGCGCGGTTCGCACGCGTCGTGAGCACGCGGTAGTTCTTCTCGACGTAGGGCATCACGTCCGTCAGAAAGTCTTCGGCGAATTCATCGCGTCCGCCGGGCGTCCCGCGTCCACCCGCTGTGCGGCTCGTGTGTCCGGCGGGCATCACGACGATCATCGGCTTCGCCTTCTTCGCGGCGATCAGGTTGTCGAGGATGAAGCCCGCGCGGCCGACCGACGACCATGAATCGTCGCTGTCGCCTGCGCCGTGGAGGAGGTAGAACACCGGATACTTCTGCGTGCTGCCCGCTTCATACCCGGGCGGCGTGTAGACGTGCATCCGGCGCTGCGCGTCGAGCGTGCCCGAGCGGTACCACAACTGGTGGATCTGGCCGTGCGGGACGGGCTGGTTGTCCTCGAACTTCGACTCCTCGCCGGGGATGAAGACCATGTTGTCGAGGCTGGAGACGCCCTGCTTGACGGTGGGGTTGCGCGGGTCGAGGGTTTTCACGCCGTCGACGGTAAGGGAATAGCTG
>JAICSD010000389.1 GCA_025937075.1 Vicinamibacteria bacterium
CGCCGACTTCGTCGAGGAACAGCGTGCCGCCGTCCGCCTGCTCGAAGCGGCCGACGCGCTGCTTGTCAGCGCCGGTGAACGCGCCCTTCTCGTGTCCGAACAGCTCGGACTCCAGCAGGTTCTCCTGCAGCGCCGCGCAGTTCACCTTGACGAAATTCCGCGCCGCGCGCAGCGAGTTGTGGTGGATCGCGCCGGCGATGAGCTCCTTGCCCGTGCCCGTTTCGCCGCGGATCAGGACGGTGGTGTTGCTCTTGGCGACCTTCTTCACGATCGCGAGCACCGACTGCAGCGCGCCGCTCGCGCCGACGATCCGGTCGAACTCGTAGATGTCCTGCTGCGTGTGGCGGAGATATTCGATCTCGTGGCGGAGGCGGCGAACTTCGATCGCCTTCTCGACCTTGAGCTCCATCTCCTCGATCTCGAACGGCTTCTGGACGTAGTCGAACGCCCCGATCTTCATCGCCTCGACGGCCGTGTGCACCGATCCGAACGCCGTCATGAGGATCACCGCGGTCGACGGGTGCAGCGCCTTCGCCGTCCGCAGCACGTCGAGGCCGTCGCTGCCGCCCATCTTCAGATCGCTCAGGACGACGTCGAACTGCCCTTCGTGGAGCTTCTCGATCGCCACGTTGCCGTTCGGCGCCTCGTCGACCTCGTGGTGCGCGTCCGAAAGCGCGCGAACGATCCCGCGCCGCAATGAATCGTGGTCGTCCGCAACCAGAATCCGTCCCATATGCTCCTCTGCTATCCGAACAGCTCGTGCTGGTTCTTCACCGGCAGCGTCACGCGAAACGTCGTCCCGCCTCCGTGCCGCGGCGTCAGATCGATGCGTCCGTCGTGCGCGTCGATGATCTTCCGGACGATCGCGAGCCCCAGCCCCGAGCCCTGCGGCTTCGTCGTGAAGAACGGGCTGAAGATTCGATCGGCGACTTCCGGCGGCACGCCCGGGCCGCTGTCGCTGACCGTGACCAGCACCATCGGTCCCGCGGGCTCTACCCCCGGGACCGTTTCCTCCTCCGCGGCGATCGTCGTGCCCTGGATGTGGACTTCGCCCGTGCCTGCGAGCGCCTCGAACGCGTTGGTCAGAAGATTCGTGAAGAGCTGCCGCAGCTGGTGCGGATCGCCCTGAATCGGATGCAGCTCCAGCGGCATCGCCACGGAGACCCGCACGTGGCCCTTCGGCACGTGGCTGTCCGCCATCACGATTGCGTCCCGCAGGACGTCCGCGAGGCCGATGGGCTCCACCTGCAGGCGAATCGGACGGACGAACTCGAGCACCTCGAGGACGATGGCGTTGGCCATCTTCGCTTCCTTGATGATGTCCGCGAGGATGGTCTGCGCGTCTTCGGACGCGGGAAGCTGCCGCTTGAGAATTCCCGCCATCACTTCGATTCCCGCCAGCGGGTTCTTGACCTCGTGCGCGATCGCCGCGGCCATCTCGCCCAGCGCCGCAAGGCGGTCGCGCAGCCGCTCCCGCTCCTCCTCCTGCTCGACGCGCGTGAGGTCCTTGAAGAACAGCGTCGCGCCGATCGGCCGGCCGCGGCCGTTGAGGACGTGCGAGAGCGTGTAGCCAATCACCTTCCCGCTTCGCTTGAGCCGCAGCTCGGCGCGATTCGGCAGGTGCGAGAGATCGAAGGAGCCCGCGAGGATGCGGCAGACGTCGGGCACATCCTTCAGGACCTCCGCGAAGGGACGTCCGATGTCCGACGGGCGCGCCTTGAGCCCCAGGATCCCGTACGCGTTGTCGTTCATCACCGCAATGCGGCCGTCGCGCATGATCGCGACGACCCCGTTGCGCAGGTTCCACACGAGGTCGCGGTAGAACCCGTCGGGGACGGCCGGATCTCCTGCCACCCGGCGCTTGGGCTTGCGCACGGGCTTCTTGCGCGTCCGCGCCGCACGCGGCTTTCGTCTGGGCATGACAAGAGCCTCGAACCCTGGCAGCGGTTCGGGCGACGATATTGTAATCGCCGAGTGAGACTGAGCCAAGCTCTTTTGCATCTGCGATTTACAGCCGTCTGGTTGGACGGATCTCGCCGGCGTACACTCCGCCCGGCGGTCGTCCGGGACCTGGGCCGTTTGGGCAAAGGGTGTGCCCCGGTGCAAAGCCGTCTCATGCGCGAGTTTGTTCGGGAAAATGCCCGATCGCGCGTCTGCGCGATCGGTGGGGGGATGACAGATCTGGCGGGTACTTACACTTTTGTGTCTGTCTGCAGAGTCTCCCACTGGTTCATCAAGTCACCGACTTCCCACATCAACGCCTGGTGCCGATCGATGACCGGCTGCGCGGCGCCGCGATCGTCGTAGAAGCCGGGCGCCGCCATCGTGCGTTCGAGGTCCTTGATGGCCTGCTCCCGATCGGCAATCCGGGTCTCGAGCTCCTGGACGCGACGCAGACGCGCTTCCTGATCGCGCCGCGCGCGCCGGGCTTCGGCATCCTGCCGCTTCTTATCGGCATAGCTCGGCGTGGCCGGGATGTTCTTCGGCCGAGGAGCCGACTCTCGGATCCTGGCTGGCGGAGCGCTCCGAACTGCCGGCGCCGTGGGTTGGGTCTGGCGCGCCGACGTTGCAGCGGAGTCCCGTTCGCGGGCCTTCCTGCTCCACAGGAACTCTTCGTACGTGCCCGGATAGACCAGCGCGTCGCCATGGCCGATCTCGATGATTTTCGTCGCGAGCCTGTCGACGAAGTACCGGTCGTGCGAGACGAAGATCAGCGTGCCGCCGAAGTCCTCGAGCGCTTCGAGCAGAACGTCCTTCGAATCGAGATCGAGGTGATTCGTGGGCTCGTCGAGGAGCAGCGTGTTGGCCGGCCGCAGCAGCATCCGCGCCACGGCGAGACGCGTGCGCTCGCCTCCCGACAGCACGCGCACCGGCTTCTCGATGTCGTCGCCGGAGAAGAGGAATCCTCCGAGAATCGTCCGGATGTGCGGAACCATCTGGATGGGCGAATCGCCCGCGAGCGTCTGATAGACAGTCAGCGCCGGATCCAGGCGGGTCGCTTCGTCCTGCGCGAAGTACTGCGTGACGAGGTGATGGCCGTCGGTGCGGGTGCCCGCGTCCGGCGCCTCGACGCCCGACAGCATGCGCATCAGCGTCGACTTGCCCGCGCCGTTCGGTCCGATGAGCGCGATGCGATCGCCGCGCTCGATGTGCAGTTTGACGTCTGAAAACACGCAGCGCGACCCGTACGTCTTGCGCGCGTGCTTCAGCTCCAGCACCATCCGGCCGCTCTTCTGGCAGTGCGGGAAATGGAAGTGCACGCGCTTGCGTTCCGGCGGGATCTCGATCGGCACGATCTTGTCGAGCATCTTGATCCGGCTCTGCACCTGCGAGGCCTTCGTCGCCTGGTAGCGGAAGCGGTTGATGAACGCCTGCATCCGCTCGATCTCTTCGTCCTGCTCGCGCTTCTGCTGCCGCAGCCGCTCCATGCGCGCGTCCCGCTCGCGCACGTACGCCGAGTAGTTGCCGACGTAATCCGTCAGCGTCCGCATGCCGATCTCGGTGATGCGCGTGACGACCGCGTCGAGGAAGAAGCGATCGTGCGAGACGAGGATGACCGCGTGCGGGTACGCCGAGAGGTATTCCTCGAGCCAGTTGCGCGCTTCGAGATCGAGATGGTTCGTCGGCTCGTCGAGCAGGAGGAGCCCGGGACGCCCGAGCAGCAGCCGCGCGAGGGCGATCCGCATCTGCCAGCCGCCGGAGAACGTTTCAGTCGGCTTGTCGAGATCGTCTTCCGAGAAACCGAGCCCGCGCAGCACCGTCGTGACCTTCAGATCGATGCTGTAGCCCTCGCCGCGTCTGAACGCGTCCTGCAGCTCGGCGTAGCGCGTGAGCATCGCCTCGTGCTCGTCCTGCGACGCATCGTCGTGGCCGAGGCGATCCTCCAGCGCGGCAATCTCATCGCGGACGTCGAGCAGCGGCTTGAACGCCAGGCTCGCCTCGTCGCGCAGCGTGCGTCCGCTGTGATTCAGGCCGTCCTGAGGCAGATAGCCGATCGTCAGGCCAGCGGGCTTCACGACCTGGCCCGAGTCCGGCTCGTCCAGTCCCGCCAGCATCTTCAGCAGCGTCGTTTTGCCGGCCCCGTTCGGCCCGCTCAGACCGACGCGCTCCCGGTCGTCAATCTGCCAGGTGACGTCGTCGAGCAGCACGCGATCGCCGAAGGATTTCGAAAGGCCTGTGAGCTGAATCACGGGGAAAACCAGCCAGGTGCGACAGCTAACGCCAAACGGTTAGCTGCGAACAGGTTACCGGCACAGGAGAGTGCCATTTTAGCACAGCGCGCACACGTCGCGCGCCCTCTTGTCAATGAAGCCATGGCGCAGAGCGCGGCATGCGATTAGGATTACTCACCCCAGCAATGCGGTTCCTGTGCGGTTTAGCGCTCACTGGAGCCTGTCTCTTCGCGCTGCCTGCGGCGGCATCGGAGACGGCGATCGCGTCGGTCA
>JAICSD010000276.1 GCA_025937075.1 Vicinamibacteria bacterium
CGTCCGGCCCTAATTTCTCGCCCTGCGCCGGTCGTTGAAGTACCTCACCTGGTACTCCTGCACGTTGCGATTGTGCTCGTCGAGCGTGGAGGCAAACACGTGCGAGCCGTCGTTGCGGCTGACGAAATAGAGATATGAAACGTCCGCGGGCGCGGCGGCCGCGGCCAGTGACGCGCGGCCGGGCGACGCGATTGGGCCGGGCGGCAGGCCTGCATGACGGTAGGTGTTGTACGGCGACTCGAGCTGCAGATCGGCCCGCGTGAGGTTGCCGTTGTACCGGCCCATGCGGTCGAGCGCGTAAATCACCGTCGGATCGCACTGCAGCGGCATGCCGATCCGCAGACGATTCGAGTACACCGCCGCAACGAGCGGACGCTCTTCCGGCTTCCCCGTTTCCTTTTCCACGATCGACGCCAGCGTCACGAGCTGCCGCACGCCCATCCCGCGCGCGAGCGCCTGCTGACGAATCTCCGGCGTCAGCGCCTTCTCGAAGTTCGAAACCATGCGCGCGACGAGCTGCGCGGCGCCCGCCTTGCGGGGCAGCGTGTAGGTGTCCGGAAAGAGATAGCCCTCGAGATCCGGCGCCTCCGGATCGACGCCGCCGATCAAGGCGACGTTTCGGGACGCGGCGATGAAGTCTTGCGCCGAGCCAAATCCCCGCGTCTCGTAGAGCGCCGCCATCTGTTTGGCGGTGAGTCCCTCGGGAAACGTGATCGCGCGGACGTACACCTCGCCGCGCGCGATCTTGTCGATGACCTGACGCGGGCTCATGGGGTGATCGAACCGGTACTCACCTGCCTGCAGCCTGCGCCCCGCCCGCGTCAGCCACAGCGCAAGACGGAAGCTCGAACGGCTGCGGACGACCCCGGCGTCGACCAGCCGACGCCCGATCGACGCAGGTCCGGCGCCCGACGGAATCTCCACGAACGTTTCCGCCGACTCGTATCCTTTATATGGATGATCGACGCTCGTATAGAGCCAGGCGGCCGCAGCAATCACACCAATCAGGAGGATGAGCAGGACGAGGCCCGCGACTCTTCTCATGGACGGGTCTCGGAGCCTCGCGAAGCCGCGTGGGTATCGAGGTAATCCTGAAGAATGATCGAAGCGGCGACGGCATCGAGCTGCGCCTTGCGCTTCTTCCAGTCCCGCTCCCGGCGTCCGAGCAGCTCGTCCGCCGCATGGCTCGTCAGCCGCTCGTCCTGCAGATGAACGCGAACGTCGATCCCAGCTTCGATCATGGTGGCAAACTGCTGCACGCGTGCGGTCTGCTCGTTGGCCTCCCCGCTGAGCCTGCGCGGAAGCCCGACGACGATGACGCCGAGACCGTCCGGCTCGTGTCGCAGGTGACGCGCTTCCTCAACGACGCGACGCGCCGCCCCTGCGACATCGCGATCGTTCGACAGTGTCTTCCAGGGAGACGCGAGCAGCCCGGTGGCATCCGACAGCGCCAGGCCGATCCGCCGTTCACCGTAATCGATCCCGAGCGCGCGCACGACCGCAGGGTACCATAGCGAAACGCCCGTATAATCGGCCTATCCCATGAAACGATCTGCCGCGATCCTCGCGGGGCTCGCGATTGCGTTCGTCTTCGCGTGCGGGGGTGACACCCGCCGCGGCCCTTCGAAGTACTCTCAGAAGCTCGTCATCCTCGGGTTCGACGGCATGGACCCGCAGCTCGTGCAGCGATGGATGGCCGAGGGCAAGCTACCGAACATCGCAAAGCTTGCGGCAAAGGGCGGCATCTACCCGCTGACGACGACCCATTCGCCCGAATCGCCGACCGCCTGGGCATCCTTCGCGACAGGTGTGAACGCCGGCAAGCACAACATCTACGACTTCCTCGTCCGCGACACGACGACGTACCTGCCGGACCTCGGCATGGTCAAGCGAACGCCGCCGAAGTTCCTGTTCAACTACTTTCCCCTTTCGAGGCCGAAGGTCGAATCGACCCGCGGAGGGACATCCTTCTGGGTGACGGCCGGGGGCGCCGGCGTGCGGTCGGACATTCTGACCGTTCCGGTGACGTTCCCGCCCGAAGACGTCCCGAACGGCGAGCTTCTCTCGGGCCTCCCGCTGCCGGACATTCGCGGCACGATGGGTACCTTTTCTTATTACGCGACGGATCTGAGCCGATACGAAGAAGGCAACACCGAGATGGGTGGGATCCTCAAACACCTCGTGTTCGAGGGGGACATCGCCACGACGGAGCTGGAAGGGCCGCCGAGCCCGATCGTGCGGCAGCAGGTCGAGGCGATCCGCCGCAAGGGTCCGACGCTGAGCGAAAGCGACCGCGCCGCGCTCGCGGAGCTGCAGGCGGCGCAGGACGTGCGGCTGCCGATGACGATCCGGTGGAACCGTCCAGCGAAGAGCGCGGCGATTGACCTCGACGGTCAGACGATTGCGCTGAGCCAAGGGGAATGGAGCAGGTGGATCGACCTCGTCTTCAAAGCCAACACGCTGGTCCGCATCCACGGGATGGTGCAGCTGCTGCTGATGAACGCCGGCAGCGAACTGCAGCTGTACGTGTCGCCAGTGAACTTCAAGCCGGATCAGCCGCCGGTGCCGATGTCCTACCCGGCGTCCTTCTCGGGCGAGCTGTTCAAGCAGCTTGGCTATTACCGGACGCTCGGCTGGGCCGAAGCGACGTGGCCGCTCAATGAGGGTCGGATGGACGAGAAGACGTTCATGGACGACCTGATGGTGGCCTTCGACGATCGGGCACGCGTCATCCTGAATCGTCTGGAGGCGCGCGACTGGGACCTGATGGTCGGCGTCATCGAATCGACCGATCGCGTGCAGCACATGATGTGGCGGCTCATCGATCCGGCCCACCCGATGTACGACGCCGCGCTGGCGTCGAAATTCGGTGACTCGATCGAACGCGTGTATCGCAAGGCCGATGATTTCGTCGGCGAGGTTGTCCGGCGCGTCGGTCCCGACGTGCCGGTCATGATCGTCTCGGATCACGGCTTCCACACGTGGCGCAAGGCGGTGAATCTCGACACGTGGCTGGTCCAGAACGGCTACATGACGCTCTCGGGCCAGCAGCCGGGGGACAAGAAGCTCGCGGACCTCTTCGGCGGCGGCACGTTCTGGGAGAACGTCGACTGGTCGCGGACTCGCGCGTACGCGATGGGGATCGGGCAGATCTATTTCAATCTCCGCGGACGCGAATCGCGCGGCATCGTGAGCCCGGGCGCCGAGGCCGCGCAGCTCGCCGACGAGCTGAGCGCGAAGCTCCTCACGATGAAGGATCCGGAAGACGGAACACCGATCGTTCGCGCCGTCTACAAGCGCGACGACATCTATAAAGGTGAGTACTTCCAGAACGCGGCGGAGCTCCAGGTCGGCATGAACGACGGCTATCGCGTCTCGTGGCAGACGACGCTCGGCGGTTCGCCGCCGGGCATCGTGTACCCGAACACGCGCAAGTGGAGCGCCGACCACGGCGGGTACGACTACGCGATCACGTCCGGCGTCTTCGTCAGCAATCGGCCGATCACGACGAAGACGCCGTCGATCATGGATATCGCGCCGACGGTCCTGAAGTATTTCGGCGTCAGCGTGCCCGGGGACATCGATGGCAAACCGCTCTATTGAGAGTCCGCGTTTTCCGCGTCGTCCGCGGTCCAACTTCAGTTGCGCGACCATCGCATTCGCGCTCGTCGTCTCTCTCGGCGCCCAGACGCCCCCAGCCGATCGAGCGCAGGCAGAGGCGCTCGCCAAGCGCGCTGCCGAACGGATGGCAGCACTCCAGAAGGAAGCGGAGTCCCTCGCCCGCCAGGAGCAGACGCTCATCGTCGAGCTGCGCACGCTCGAAGTCGATCGGCAGATCAAGACGGAACAGCTCTCGGCGGTGGAGCGCGAATCAGCCGGTGTTCGCCAGCAGTTGACGGCGGCCAGCGCGCGCGCCACAGCGCTCCAGGCCGACGCGAACCGCCAGCAGCCGGATCTCGAAGCACGGCTCGTCAACATCTACAAGATGGGACGCGCGGGTTACTGGCGCATGCTGCTGGACGTCGATGACCTTCGGCAACTGGGCCGCGCCTATCGCACCGCGGCCGCGTTGAGCCGGATCGATCGCGACCGCGTCGAGGAGCACCGCCGCACCCTGGACGCGCTCGCGAAGGAGCGCGCCGCGCTGGATGCGCGATCCCAGCAGCTCGACGCCCTGCAGGCGCGCGCGCGCGATGCGCGCGCAGCGGTCGATCGCGCGGTCGCCGCGCACACCGCGCTGGTCGCGTCCATCGACGCGCGGCGGGATCTCAACGCGCAGTTGACCGGCGAACTGCAGGAGGCGCAGCAGCACCTGCAGACGGCTATCGCGCAAATGGCCGCCGGAAAGACCGTGCCCGCCGTCGGACTGCCGTTGAAACCCTTTCGCGGAGCGCTCCCCTGGCCCGCCGACGGCGTCCTCAGCCAGCGCTTCGGACGCGTGACGCGCAACGGCGTCTCCATCCTCCGGAACGGGATCGAGCTGTCGCTGGCCGAAGGACGTCCGGTGCACGCAGTACACGAAGGCACCGTCGCGTTTGCCGACCAGTTCAGCGGCTACGCCAACCTGGTGATCGTCGATCACGGGAATCGCAATTACTCGCTGTACGGCCACCTCAGCAGCCTCGCGGTGCAGAAAGGGGACCGCGTCGACGCGGCCACGACCGTGGGATTCACGGGCCGAAACCCGGCTGGAAACCCCTCGCTCTACTTCGAGCTGCGAATCGACGGTCAAGCGGTGGATCCCTTACAATGGCTGAAACGGCCCTGAGGCCGCAGGAACGTCCCTTCATGACTACGCGAACCCGACTGTCCGTGCTCCTCATCTCCACCCCGGTGCTGGCCTTCATCGTCATCGGCGGACTGCTCGGCAAGGCATCCACCGGCGACGACAATTTCCGCCACCTGCGCGTGTTCGAAGATGTCGTCTCGCTGATCATGAACAACTACGTGGAGGAGCCGAAGCTGGATCGCGTCATGGAAGGGGCGATGCGGGGGCTGGCCGATGGGCTCGATCCGGACAGCGCCTATCTGACGCCAAAGCAGGTCAAGGCGCTCGACTCGGGTGACACGATACCGCCCGGCGACGTCGGTCTGGAGCTGACGCGGCAGTATTACCTGCGAGTGATTGGGGCGCGCGATGGCTCGCCGGCGGCGAAGGCCGGTCTGCGCACCGGCGACTACGTCCGCGCCATCGACGGAAAGCCGACACGCGATCTCTCCGTGTTCGAAGGCACGCGCCTGCTGCACGGCCCGCCCGGAACGCGCGTCGCGCTGACGATCATTCGGGGCAACGCCGCCGAACCGCGGCAGATCGATCTCGTGCGCGAGAAGTCTCCGGGCTCGATCGTCACCGGACACCTCATCCCACCCGACGTCGGCTACGTCCGCGTTGCGGCGTTCGGCCCCGGCGTTGCGGACCGCCTGCGCAAGCAGATTGACGAGCTGACGAAGGCCGGCGCGAAGGCGCTCGTGATCGACGTCCGTCACACCGCCGAAGGCGCGTTCGAGACAGGGTTGGAGGCCGCTCGCCTGTTCGTGCCATCGGGAACGCTCGCCATCAAGGCAGGACGCGACGAGAAGGCCTCGCGTGAGTCGGTATCTGCGAATGCCGGCGACGGCAGCATCAAGCTGCCCGCGACAGTCCTCGTCACGACCGGCACGTCTGGCGCCGCCGAGCTCTTCGCCTCGGCGCTCGACGGCAACAAGCGCGCCGATCTGATCGGCGAGCGCACGCTCGGCCGCGCGGGCGTCCAGAAGCTCGTTCGGCTCGCCGATGGACGCGGGCTGTGGCTGACGTACGCGCGCTACCTCACGCCCGCGGGCGATGCGATCCAAGGAAAGGGCCTCACGCCCGACGTCGAGGTCGACGAGCCGGAGGTCGATTTCGGCGAGGCGCCTCCCGAGAAGGACGCCATTCTCGACACGGCCATCGATCGCATCCACGGGCGGAATGCCGCCTGAGCAAGGTCATCTCCCAGTTCCCAAACTCCCAAGTTCCATGCATTTTGGGAATTGGAGGTTGGGAGGTGACACGCTTTTCATCACTTCCGTTGCGTGGCTCCAGCCCCCTCTGGTAAACTGATCGTTCCGGCAAGGCCTGTGTTTTCAAGACATAG
>JAICSD010000298.1 GCA_025937075.1 Vicinamibacteria bacterium
GCCGTTTGCGGACGGCACGTTCGACGCGATCTCAGCATTGGAGTCTTGCACCACACGACCGATACACGGCAGGCCTTCATGAGCCTCATCCGGTTGTTGAAGCCGTGCGGCCGGATCGCGATCTGGGTGTACTCGACGGAAAATCGGGTGCGAATCGGCAGCGAGGTCTGGCGTCTCCTCACCCCGCGGCTCCCGAAAGCGATGCTGCTCAAGGCGTGTCGTATCGCGATTCCGCTGTATCACATGCAGCGCGTGCCGGTGCTGCGCACGATCACCGCGATGGCGCTGCCGACCAGCCTGAACCCCGATCCCGAATGGCGCTGGCTGGATACGTTCGACTGGTATTCGCCGCGGTATCAGTGGAAGCACACCTACGAAGAGGTCGAACGCTGGTTCGAGGAAGCGGGACTCCGTCAGATCGAGCGGGGACCGTTCGCGGTTTCGGTGCGAGGCACTCGTGCCGCGGCGTGATCACGCTGACGCCGCGGAGCCCGGACAGCGCATTCGGGTGCTGTTCGTCATCGGCACGCTCGAAATCGGCGGCGCGGAAACGCAGCTCGCCGAGCTCGTCGGCGGTCTGGATCGCCGACGATTCGATCCGGCGGTGTGCTGCCTGGGGGAGACGGGGCCGCTCGCGGAGCGCGTGGAAGCATCCGGCGCACGGGTATACGCGCTCGGTTTCCACGGATTCAAGCAGCGCAGCTACATCGCTTCCTTTCCCCACGTCATTCGAACGCTCTGGCGTTTCTGGCGGACGATCCGACACGAACGCCCGCAGATCGTCCACGCCATGCTGTTTTGGGCGTACGTGCTGTCGGCGTTCGTGGGACGCGCCGCCCGCGTGCCGGTGATTGTCGCGAGCCGTCGCAGCTTGGGCCACTTCAAGGCAGAGAAGCCGCACTTCCTCTTCATCGAGCGGATGGCGAACCGCTTGACCGATCTCGTGATCGCCAATTCAGCGGCCGTACGGTCGGACAGCATCGCCCACGAACACCTCGACCCGAAACGCGTGCTGGTCATCCACAACGGTTTGAGTTTGCAGCGGTTCCAGACGCACAAAACGATCGCGGCGTCGCTTGCTCCGGCGCCCAGGGTTCTGGTCGTGGCGAACCTCATCGTCTATAAAGGGCACCGATACTTCCTCGAGGCATGGCCCCGCGTGGTTCGGAGATTCCCCGCGGCCCGTGCGCAGTTTGCGGGCCAGGGTCCGATGCTGGAAGCGCTCCAGCAGCAGGCGAACGAACTTGGCATCGCGTCGTCCGTCGATTTTCTGGGGCGGCGTTCTGACGTCCCGGAACTGCTGTCGCAGTGCGACCTGTTCGTCCACCCATCGCTCGAAGAGGGCTATCCGAATGCCGTTCTGGAAGCGATGGCAGCCGGCGCTCCGATTGTTGCCACGGCCGTTGGGGGCACCGTTGAAGCCATTACCGATGGCGAGACGGGACTGCTGGTGCCTGCCGCTGACGCACAGGCGCTCGAGCGCGCGATGCTGCGCCTGCTCGAGGACCGCGTGTTCGCTGCGCGTCTGGCGAGCCAGGCCGCGTCTGTCGCACGCAGCCGATTCGACATCGGCCGCGTCGTCGAGCGTTACCAGGCGATCTATGCACAACTTGCCGCCGGTGACGTTCCGGAGTTCGATGCCGCGGAGGGCATGAGCCGATGTGCGGTATAGCGGGACGGGTGAACTACCTGTCGCAGCGTCCGGTGGATCAAGGCGTCGTGCGCGGCATGTGCGATCTCATCGCGCATCGCGGGCCCGACGGCTGGGATGTGCACGTCGACGGTTGGGTGGGTCTCGGTCACCGGCGCCTCTCGATTATCGACCTCAGTGCCGCCGGCACGCAGCCGATGAGCACGGCGGACGGCCAACTGTGGATCACGTTCAACGGCGAGATTTACAACTTCCTCGAGCTGCGCCGGGAACTCGAACAACAAGGGCATCGGTTCCGCTCCGCGACGGATACCGAAGTCATTCTGGCCGCGTACCGCCAGCACGGTGTCGAGTGCCTGGGGCGTCTGCGCGGCATGTTCGCGTTCGCCATCTGGGACCAGCCCCGACAGCGGCTGTTCATCGCGCGCGACCGGGCGGGGAAGAAGCCGCTGCACTACTGGGTCGACCGCGACGGCATCGCGTTCGCGTCGGAACCCAAAGCGTTTCTCGCCGATCCGGGGTTCGTCGCCGAACCGGACCCCCAGGGCATCGCCGACTACATCGCGCTTCAATACGTTCCGGCGCCGGAGTCGGCGTTCAAAGGCGTCCGGAAGCTGCCCCCCGGCCACTTCCTGCTCCTCGAGAACGGGCAGATCAGGATCGAACGCTACTGGCGATTGCGTTACGCGAACAAAGTCCGGATGACCGAGCAGGCCGCGGCCGAGGAACTTCGCCGGCGTCTCAGCGAGGCGGTCAAGCTCCGATTGATCTCGGACGTGCCGCTTGGGGCATTCCTCAGCGGGGGGATCGACTCGGGCGCCATCGTCGCCCTGATGGCCGAACATGCGAGCTGCGCCGTGAAGACCTTCTCGATCGGCTTCGATCAGAAGGAGTACAACGAACTCCCCGCGGCGCGTCTCGTGGCGCAGAAGTACGCGACCGATCATCATGAATTCGTCGTTCGTCCCGACGCGCTGTCGCTGCTGCCGTCGCTCGTCTGGCACTACAACGAGCCCTACGCGGATTCATCGGCGATCCCGACGTTCGTCCTGAGCGAGCTGACGCGGCGTTACGTCACCGTCGCGCTCAACGGCGACGGCGGCGATGAGAATTTCGCCGGGTACGACCGCTACTACGCGAATGTGCTCGGCCAGCACTTCGATCGGATCCCGAGACCCGTGCGGCGTTTGATGGCGAATGCGGCGGCGCTGGCGCCCGCGAGCGGAAACAGACGCGGACTCGTCTCACGCGGACGCCGATTTCTGCAGGCGGGCGGAGAAGGACGCGAGGAGCGGTACATCCGCTGGGTCGCGCACTTCCCGCACGGATTACGCGAGGAAATCTGCACCCCGGAGTTCCTGGCGCAGGTCCCACAGGATCCGGATCGCGTGCTCCTCGACGCCTATCGTGCGACCGACGCGACCGACATCGTCGACGCCACGCTCGACGTCGACGTGACGACCTACCTTCCAGGCGATCTGCTGGTGAAGGTCGATATCGCGACGATGGCGCATGGGCTCGAAGGACGATCGCCGTTTCTGGATCATGAGGTGATGGAGTTTGCGGCGAGTCTGCCCTCGGATCTCAAGCTGCGCGGCAGCATCAAGAAGTACATCCTCAAGAGCGCCGTCGCGCCGCTGCTTCCACCGGAACTCCTCGATCGGCCGAAGATGGGTTTCGGTGTGCCCATCGACGCCTGGTTCCGCGGTGAACTGAAGGAGTTCGTCGCGGACATCATTTCGAGCGCGACGTTCCGGCAACGCGGCATCATGCGTGCGGCTGTCGTCGAACAGCTTTTCCGGGATCACGTTTCCGGCGAGGCGTCATGGCATTACCAGCTCTGGAACGTCGTGATGCTCGAGATGTGGTTCCGGGCATTCGTCGACGCACGGCCGAGATCGAAGGCTGACGTCGCGTCGAGCGTCGGCGGACTGGTGACGGCGTGAACACGGCGGCCCGATTGCTCGACCCGGCTGAAGCCGACCCGCTGCGCTCGCTCCGTCGGATCGTCCGCCTGCCGGTCCTTCGGCAGCCTTCGGTAGCGGCGCTCTGCGCTGGTGTTGTTCTGGTCTCGTTGTTCGCGGCGCAGTCCATGGCGGGGGTGCCCGCGTCCGTGTGGCTGTTGCTGGGTGTTCTCGCCGCGGCCGGTTTCGCGATTGCGGCCACAGAGCCTCGTCGCACGCAGATCGTGAGCCTCAATGTGTTCGCGCTCGCGCTCGCGATGCGGGTGCTCTGGCTCGTCGGCGCGGCGGTTGCTGCGGGTCGCGGCGCCACGCCATTGCTCGGGCCGGATTCGTCCACTTACTGGGAAGGCGCCATCGATCTGGTTTCCCAGCACTTTCACCTCGGGGTGCCGCCGCCGACCTACTTCGGCACGTATGACGTCGGACAGTATTACCTCTTTGCTTCCGTTGTCAGCGTCTTCGGCGCACACGTGGTGTGTCTGCAGCTGCTCAATGCGGGGCTCAGCGCGCTCACCGCGCCGCTAGCGTTCGGGATCGCGAGGCTCACGGTCCCGCGCGGCGCGCGCGCGATCGGCGTGTTCGTGGCCCTGTCGCCCTCGCTGACCGCGTTGTCGTCGATGGATCTGCTCAAAGATCCGTCGGTGATTTTCGCGACGTTCGTCGCGCTGCTCGCGACGGTACGGCTCCTTCGCGAGCGGGCAGTACGGCGTCTGATCGGCCCTGCGACCGCCGCGCTCACGGCCTTTTTGTATCTGCGCATGACGCGGTTTTATGCGTTCGCGTACATCGAGTACGCCACGATCGGCGCCATCGGGCTGGCTCTCTTCCTGTGCGGCCGCGCGGGCGCACGACGGCGGGCAGCCGTTGCGACGCTCCTCTGCATGTTCGGTCTCGCGGAAATCATTCCGGCGCCGGTGGGATGGCCGCCGACTCCGGTCCTCTTTGCGTCGCAGGTGGGCTACGTCCTCGGCACGCCCTCGATGCGGTTCTATTCGCCCGGCTTGATGCACCGTGTCCGTTCTCGGCAACAGCCTGAAATCGATCGCGGGCCTCAGGATGTCGCCACCGCGGCGGCGAATCTCGTGCGTCGCGTGCTCGGGCCCTTTCCGTGGATTCCGCCCTCCGGGTGGAGCCTTCGGACGCTGCAGACCGGCGATTATTTTTTGTATCCCGGGATGCTGCTGTGGTACGCGGTCCTGCCGTTCGTGGTCATCGGCTTTGCGATCGCGGGCCGCGCCACCTTCCGGAAGTCCGCCCGGATGCCGATGGGGGTAGCCGTACTCTGGCTCTTCACTGCCGGCTACTCGCTTCAATACCTTCTGATTAACGTCTCGTATCGACAGCGTGAAGCGATCGTGCCGCTCCTGCTGGTGTTCGCGTGGTGGGGGATCGTGTACTGGTGGGAGCGCCCGCGGCTGACGCGGTGGTACGGCGCGTATTGGGCGGCGCTCGTCGTTCTCGCCGTCGCGCACCTCGGGTTGCGCGCGCTGATCCGCGCGTAGCATGAGCGTCGCGCGCACGCAGTCCTCTCCGTCAGTGACGACCGGGACGGCGCACGTGCTGGCGCTGTCCATCGTGCAGTACCTCCTCGGGTTCGTGTCGAGTGCTATCGTCACGCGCGCGCTGGGCCCTGCCGGCCGAGGCGCGTACTATCTTCCGATCCTGGCGGCGACGACGGCCATTGCCGTCGGCAAGCTCGGGGTCGATCAGGCGAACGTCTTTCTCTACGGCACGTCGGGGATTTCACGGGAGCGTCTGGCGGCACAAAACGGCATCATCGCTCTCGGCTGCGGACTACTGCTGGGTGCAATCCTCCCGCTCCTGCCGCGGATCGCTCCGGGTACGTTCGGTGACACGCCGGTCGCGTGGCTGCTCATTGCCGCCGTCACGATTCCGCTGGGGCTTCACTCACAGTTGACCGGGCCCTTGTGGGCGCTCATCGGACGCGTGCGTCGTCAGTATGCCGCCGGTGTCGCCGCCGGCGCCGTGCAGGTGATCATCGCCTGTGTGCTCTTCGCGACGGGACGGCTCACGGTCACGACCGCGCTGATTCTGTCGCTCGCCGGCTCAGTCATCATGTGGGCCGTGATCGCCGCACCCCTTGCCGGCGGACGCCGTGCGTGGCTCGCGTGGGACACAGCCCTTCTGAAGACGAC
>JAICSD010000295.1 GCA_025937075.1 Vicinamibacteria bacterium
CCGCCATTGACAAGGAGCGAAGCGATCAGCGAGGGCTGGGAGGGCTGGGACGACTACGCCGCCTTCTACGATTGGGAGAACGCGCAGACCGTCCGCCGGCGCGATGTTGCGTTCTGGCAGCGGCTCGCCGCGGCCGCGGATGGAACCGTACTGGAGCTTGGCTGCGGGACCGGCCGCATCTCGCTGCCGCTCGCGAAGAGCGGCGCTTCCCTCGTCGGCATCGATCGATCGGCGCCGATGCTCGCGCGCGCGCAGCGGCGCCTCGCCGGAGCGAAGGTGGCACACCGCACGCTGCTCGTCCGCGGCGACATCCGGGCGCTTCCGTTTCAATCGCGCCGCTTTCCGCTCGTGATCGCGCCTTACGGGATCCTCCAGTCGCTCGTGCGCGAGCGCGATCTTGCCGCCGCGCTCGAGTCGATTGCGTCGGCAATCGGCAGAGGCGGTCGCCTCGGGATCGACCTCGTTCCTGATTTGCCGCGCTGGTCCGAGTACGATCGAAAAACGACGCTGTCGGGACGGATGGGGCGGAATACGACCGTCACGCTGGTCGAATCGGTCCGCCAGGCGCGCGCGCGCAAGCTGACCATCTTCGATCAGCAGTACGTGACGCATCGGAAGGGAGTGCGCCGTGAGCACCATTTCTCACTGACCTTCCGGACGGTGTCGGTGCCGGGCATGTCGCGCCGCCTCGAGCGGGCGGGGTTCCGCGTCGACGCCGTGCTGGGCGATTATCAGGGCGGCCCGTGGGACGCCCGCGCCGACGTCTGGGTCCTCCTCGCCTCGAAGCGCTGAAAACCGGCGAGTCCGCCGCTTGGTGGCGCACGACCCTCATGCTAAGATCGACGGTCGTTTTTCATCGGTCTTTATTGGAGTTTTTGCCATGTCCGGCCATTCCAAGTGGCACACGATCAAGCACAAGAAGGGTGCCGCTGACGCCAAGCGCGGAAAGATCTTCACGCGCATCATCAAGGAACTGACCGTCGCCGCGCGGAGCGGCGGCGGCGACATCGATTCGAATCCCCGCCTGCGCACAATTGTTGCGGAGGCCAAGTCGGTCAACATGCCGGCGGAGAACATCAAGCGCGCGATTCAGCGCGGCACCGGCGAGCTGCCCGGCGTCTCGTACGAAGAGATCACCTACGAGGGCTACGGCCCCGGCGGCGTGGCAATCATGATCGACGTCCTGACCGACAACAAGAACCGGACCGTCGGCGAGATGCGGCACACCCTCTCGAAATACGGCGGCAACCTTGGTGAAGCGAACAGCGTCGCCTGGATGTTCGACAAGAAGGGCTACATCGTCGTCGAGAAGGGGAAGGCGGATGAAGAGGCGCTGATGGCCGCGGCGATCGATGCGGGCGCCGACGACCTGCGCGACGACGAGGACAACTGGGAGATCGTGTCGTCGCCAGACAGCTATCCGGCCGTTCTCGAAGCGGTGAAGGGGCTCGGGATCGAGCCGGCCGCCGCTGAGATCGCAATGCTGCCGCAGAACTACATCAAGCTCGAAGGGAAGCCCGCGCAGCAGATGGTGAAGCTGATGGAGGCGCTCGAGGAGCACGACGACACGAAGAAGGTGTGGACGAACGCCGACATCGAGGAAAAGGAGATAGAGGCTTCGTTGGCGTGAGAATTTTCGGGATTGATCCCGGGTCCGAGCGGACGGGGTACGGCTGCCTCGAGACGGACGGCCGCAGCCACCGCCTCATTGCGTGCGGGTCGATCTCCGCGCCGGCAACCGCAACGTTTCCCGAAAGGCTCCTGGACATCCACGCCGGCCTCGCCGCGCTCCTCGCCGATCACCGTCCCGACCTCGTGGCCATCGAGAACATCTTTCACGCCAGGAACGTTCGCAGCGCGCTGAAGCTGGGGCACGCGCGCGGCGTGGCGCTCCTGGCAGCATCCCAGGCCGGCCTTCCCGTGGCGGAGTACGCGCCCGCGGAGATCAAGCGCGCCGTGGTCGGATTCGGGCGCGCCGAAAAGCAGCAGGTGGGGCAGATGGTCAAGCTCCTGCTCGGGCTGGAGCACGTGCCGTCGCCGCACGATGTGGCCGACGCCCTGGCCGTTGCGATCTGCCATATCCACACGACGGGACGGGCACTCGCGCCGAAGGGACCGTCCGCGCCCCCATCGAAGCTCACGAGCTGGCGCGCGTACCGGCCATGAATCGCGCTACGCGATCCCTGCCGCGCGACCTCAATCCGCCGGGAACCGCCGACGCGTGATCGCGAGGCTCGCCGGCACGCTGCTCGAGAAATCACCCAACCGTCTGGTCGTGGACGTGTCGGGCGTCGGCTACGAAGTCCAGGTGCCGCTCTCGACCTTCTACAGCATCGGCGAGCCGGGCGGAGGCGTGACGCTGCGCGTCCACACACACGTCCGCGAGGACGTCATCGCGCTGTACGGGTTCGGGTCCGCGCTCGAGCAGGATCTGTTCGAGCGGCTCATTGCCATCAGCGGCATCGGTCCCAAGCTGGCGCTCGCCGTGCTGTCGGGCATCGACGCGAGCGACTTGATCCGCGCGATCCGCGCGCAGGACGTCGGACGCCTGACGAAGATCCCCGGCGTCGGCAAGAAGACGGCGGAGCGGATTGGCCTCGAGCTGAAGGACCGGCTGCCCCAGGCAGCGCAGGCCGCTAGGGTCCCGGCCTCCGCTCCCGGCGATCAGATGCGCGACGATCTGCTGTCGGCGCTCACGAATCTGGGCTACCAGCGCAACGCGGCGGAGAAGGCCGTCGACGCCGCGATGAGAAAATCGCCCGACGTCCCATTTGAACAGGTTCTGCGCGATGTGCTGCGTGCCATGATGAAGGCGTAATGGACGATCGGATCGTGAACGGCACGCTGACCGACGACGAAGTCCAGTACGAAGCCGGGCTGCGTCCGCGAACGCTCGACGAGTACATCGGGCAGGACCGCGTCCGCGAGAACATGCAGGTATCGATTGCGGCGGCGAAGGCGCGGGCGGAAGCGCTCGACCACGTGCTGCTGTACGGACCGCCCGGTCTCGGAAAGACGACGCTCGCGACGGTGATCGCGAACGAGCTCGGCGTCGCGATCCGGGCGACGGCGGGTCCGGTGATCGAGCGGCCGGGCGATCTCGCCGCGATGCTGTCGAACCTCCAGGCGCGCGAGGTGCTGTTCATCGACGAGATCCACCGGATGAGCCCCGCGATCGAGGAAATCCTCTACCCGGCAATGGAGGACTACGAGCTGGACATCATGATCGGCCAGGGCCCGAGCGCACGATCGGTGAAGGTTCCGCTGCAGCGCTTCACGCTCGTGGGCGCGACGACGAGAACGGGGCTGCTCACGTCGCCGCTGCGCGCGCGGTTTGGGATCGTGCACCGCCTGGATTTCTACAGCAACGCGGATATCCACGAGATCGTCGTCAGATCCGCCCGGATTCTCGGCGTGCCGATCGATGCCGATGCCGCGTCGGAGATCGCGCGCCGTGCGCGCGGAACCCCGCGCGTCGCGAACCGCCTGCTCCGCCGCGTCCGCGACTACGCCGAGGTGCGCGCCGATGGGCGCATCCGCCTCGACGTCGCACGCCGCGCGCTGGCGCTCCTCGAGGTGGACGAGCACGGCCTGGACGAGGTCGATCGCCGTTTGCTCCGGACGATCATCGAGAAATTCGGCGGCGGACCGGTCGGCGTGGGCAGCCTCGCGGCTGCGATGAGCGAGGAGCGAGACGCGCTGGAGGACATCCACGAGCCGTTCCTGATCCAGATCGGCGTCCTCGATCGGACCCAGCGTGGCCGCGTGGCCACCGCCCGCGCGTACGAATACTTCGGTCTGACAGCTCCTCAGAAGGATAGATTGTGGTGACTGATTCTGGTGGCGGCCCACCTGTCGGCCGCGTCTTCAGAGCCAGCGGCCTTCGCCCGGCAAAGATTTCCGGACTGTCGACGTTCGTGCCGCCTCGCGTCCTGACGAACGCGGATCTCGAACGGCTCGTCGAGACCAGCGACGAGTGGATCCTCCAGCGCACCGGCATTCGCGAGCGCCATCTCGTCGATCCGGGCGTCGCGACGTCGGATCTCGCGAAGGTCGCGGCGGAAGGGGCCATGAAGGAAGCGGGCCTGACGCCGAAGGACGTCGGCTTCATCGTCGTGGGCACGACCACGCCGGACACGATCTTTCCGAGCACGGCGTGCATGCTGCAGGACAAGATCGGCGCGCACAGCGCGTGGGGGTTCGATCTCGGGGCGGCGTGCTCTGGCTTCACGTACGCGTTGACGACCGCATGGCAGATGGTCGCGGGCGGCGCGCACGACCACGCGCTCGTCGTCGGCGCCGACGTCATGTCGAGCATCATCGACTACACGGATCGAACGACGTGCGTGCTCTTCGGCGACGGCGCCGGCGCGGTCGTCGTCTCCGCGGCAACCGACGGCGAACCGCACCTCATCGACTACGCGCACGAGATCGACGGGAGCGGCGGCCCCGCGCTCTGCATGCCCGCCGGCGGCAGCCGTCTGCCGGCGTCGCACGAGACGATCGACAAGCGCCTGCACTACGTGAAGCAGGAAGGGCAGACGGTGTTCAAGTTCGCCGTCAAGAAGACGGAGGAAATCTCCCGCCGCCTGCTCGATCGCAACGGCATCAAGCCGTGCGAGATCGATCTGTTCGTCTCACATCAGGCCAACCGGCGGATCATCGAAGCGTCGACCGAGCGCCTCGGCCTCGATCCCAGGAAGGTCGTAATCAACCTGGAGAAGTACGGCAACACGACCGCCGGCACGATCCCGCTCGCGCTTGCCGATGCGCGGCGCGATGGCCGATTGAAGAAGGGCGATCTCGTTCTGCTGGCCTCGGTTGGTGCAGGGTTCACCGTCGGCGCCGTTCTGCTGCGCTGGAGTCTCTAGCGCGCTGACGCGTGGCCGGGGGGGCCGGATCCGGGGTTCGGGATCCGGGTCGGGTCCGTGAGTCGGGCGTAGGGCGGATCTTCAGACCCACCGCGGCTAGCGTAGAAGCCTTCGCCGTGCGTTCGCCCATGTAGCTCGATGGGACTACGCGTGTTGTATACAATCCTGTAGACTAGTTGGTGTACAGGAGAGAATATATGGCTTCAACCGTGCGCATCAGCAAGGAATCGCATCGCACTCTGCGGGAGCTTGCTAATCGTGAACACGCGCCACTTCAGACCGTCCTGGAACGGGCAATCGAGAACTATCGACGCGAGCGGTTTCTCGAGGCAGTCAACGCCACGTACGCCGAGCTTCGCCGCGATCAGAGTGCCTGGAAGGCCGAGCTCGACGAGCGTGACGAGTGGAGCGGAACGAGCGCCGACGGTGACGACGAGAGCTAGTCAGCCCTCGCGCGGCGAGATCTGGTTCATCGATCTGAGCGATCCGCCGAAAGGACACGAGCAGGCCGGCAACCGGCCTGCTCTCATCGTCTCCGTCGACAAGTTCAATCACGGACCCGCCGATCTCGTTGTCGCGATCCCGATCTCGAAGGTGGCAAAAGGCATCCCGACGCACGTTGAAGTCAGGCCCCCGGAAGGCGGCTTGACGGTGCGCAGTTTCATCAAGTGCGAGGCAATCCGGTCGCTTTCGAGAGTCCGCCTGGTGCGACTGATGGGACGCGTAAGCGATCGCACGATGGAAGCGGTGGAAGATCGGATCAAGATTCTTCTCGACCTGCACCCGTGAATCAGCAATGGCCGAATTCGAGGTCCCTCAACCAATCATCTGCTCGCCGTTCGCCGAGCCATCGCGTCACTGGTTGATTCAGGAGGGCGCCGAGCCGACGCTCGTGGACGGACGGCGACCCGCGCATTACTTCTACCGTGCGCCGGGCCAGGAGACAGATGAACATTCCGCCGGAGGTCCAGGTCAAGG
>JAICSD010000290.1 GCA_025937075.1 Vicinamibacteria bacterium
AAGTCGATGTCGATGTCGGGCAGCGACACGCGCTCGGGGTTGAGGAAGCGCTCGAAGATCAGGTCGTACTCGATCGGATCGACATCGGTGATGCGCAGGCAGTAGGCCACGAAGCTGCCTGCCGCCGATCCGCGCCCCGGGCCGACCGGAATCCCCTGCTCGCGGGCATAGCGGATGAAGTCCCAGACGATGCAGAAGTATCCCGGGTACTTCATCTTCTTGATCATGTCGATCTCGTACGAGAGCCGGCGCTCGTACTCGTCGATCGTGTGAGCCACCTGCCCCCTGGCCTGCAGCTCGCGTAGGCGCGGCAGCCGCATCTCGAAGCCCTGCCGCACGATGTGCTCGAAGTACTCGTCGAGCGTGAACCCGGCGGGGACGTCGAAGTTCGGGAGGTAGTTCTCCTTGAACGACAGATCGACGTGGCAGCGCTCCGCGATCCGCACCGTTCGCCGGACGGCGTCGGCGTAATCCGGAAACACGCCCAGCATCTCTTCCGCGGTCTTCAGGTAGAACTGATCCCCGTGATACTTGAGGCGCTCGGCGTCGTTGACCGACTTGCCCGTGCCGATGCAGAGCAGGACGTCATGGGGTTTGAAGTCGGAGTTCTCGAGATAATGGACGTCGTTGGTGACGACGAGGTCCAGGCCGAGATCGCGCGCGATCGGCTGGAGGCCGGCATTGACGATCTGCTGCTCTTCGATTCCCTGGTACTGCATCTCCAGGAAGAAATTCTCCCGCCCGAGAATGTCACGGTAGGTCGCAGCCGCCTGGACCGCCTTGTGCTGCTGCTCGGTCCGGATGCCGGTCGCAACTTCGCCTTTCAGGCAGCTGCTCAGGCCGATCAGGCCGCGCGCGTGCCGCGCGAGCAGATCCTTGTCGATGCGCGGCTTGTAGTAGAAGCCCTCTGTGTAACCGGACGAGACGAGCTTGATCAGGTTGTGATAGCCCTCTGTCGTCTCGGCGAGCAGCACCAGATGGTTCGCCGTCTCCCCTGGCGTGCCGTTGCGCGTCCGGCGGTCGCCGGGCGCCACGTACACTTCGCAGCCCAGGATGGGATTGATGCCGCGCTTCCGTGCCTGGTCGTGGAACACGATCGACGAGAACATGTTGCCGTGTTCGGTGATCGCCATCGCGGGCATCTTCAGCTGCACGGCGCGGTCGAGCAGCTCCTCTATCCGGCACGCGCCGTCGAGGAGCGAGTACTCAGAGTGGAGATGGAGATGTACGAACTCAGACATTGAATCTGCTTAGAACCCCGGAAACGCTAGCTGCCCTCTGTCCGCATCTCTCAATGCGCGTGGGGCCCCACCCCCACGCGCCTACGCGCTTCGCGCGACGGCCTTCGGCCTTGCCGCCGCACAAACCGCGGCGGCCTACTCCCACTCAATCGTCGACGGTGGCTTCGACGAGACATCGTAGACCACTCGGTTAATGCCCTTGACCTCGTTCACGATACGCGACGAGATGGACGCGAGCAGATCGTGCGGCAGGCGCGCCCAGTCGGCCGTCATGCCGTCCTTGCTCTCGACCGCTCGGATTGCCAGCGTGTATTCATACGTCCGCGCGTCGCCCATCACGCCGACGCTCTGGACCGGCAGCAGCACCGCAAACGATTGCCACAGCCTGCGGTACCAGCCGGCACGCTTCACTTCTTCGGCGACGATCGCGTCCGCCCGGCGTACGAGGTTGAGGCGCGAGGTGGTGACCTCGCCGAGGATGCGCACCGCGAGGCCCGGACCGGGGAACGGCTGCCTCCAGACGAACTCGTCGTCCAGCCCCAGTTCTCTGCCGACTTCCCGCACTTCGTCCTTGAACAACTGCCGCAGCGGTTCCACGAGTGTGAACCGCATCCGATCCGGGAGGCCGCCGACGTTGTGATGGCTCTTGATCACGTGCGACGGGCCGATGACCGAGACGCTTTCGATCACGTCCGGATACAGCGTCCCTTGCGCGAGGAAGTCGAACGTGCCGCGCGTGCGCGCCTCGTCTTCGAACACATCGATGAACGTGGCCCCGATGATCTTGCGCTTCTGCTCCGGATCCGTAATTCCCGAGAGGCGGTCGAGGAACACATCGGAGGCGTTGGCGAAGACGAGCGGCAGCTTCAGGCGCTCGAAGCGCCGGCGGATCTGATCCGCCTCGTCGAGGCGCATCACGCCGTTGTCGACGAAGATGCACGTCAGCCGATCGCCAATGGCACGATGGATGAGCATCGCAGCGACGGTCGAATCGACGCCGCCGCTCAATCCGCACACCACCCGTCCCTCACCCACCTGTGTCCGGATCTTCTCGACCGTCTCTTGCACGAACGACGCCATGGTCCAATCGCCGGTGCAGCCGCAGATGTCGAACGCGAAGCTTCGCAGAATCTCCGTACCCCGATCGGTATGTGCCACCTCGGGGTGGAATAAGAGTGCGTAGAATCGGCGATCCTCGTCCGCCATTGCGGCGACGGGTGCGTTGGCGCTCGTCGCCGTGACCGCAAACCCCGAGGGCGCGGCCTTCACGAAGTCACCGTGGCTCGCCCAGACGCGCAGCTCGCTCGGCACCGAAGAAAGCAGCGGCGCATTTTCTGCGATCCGAATCGTGGCATGGCCGAACTCGCGCTGCGGCGCCGGCGCGACCTCGCCGCCGAGGACGTCGGTCATGAGCTGCATCCCGTAGCAGATTCCGAGCACCGGCACGCCGGCATCGAAGATCTTCCTGTCGGGGCGCGGGGCCGTCGGCTCGGAGACGCTGCGCGGACCGCCCGACAGGATGATGCCGGCAGGGCGGCGCGCGGCAATGTCTGCAATCGGCGTGTTGAACGGCAGGATTTCCGAGTAGACCGACAGCTCGCGCAGGCGACGCGCAATCAGCTGCGTGAACTGCGAGCCGAAATCCAAGACGACGAGCGTTTGATGATTCACGAGGGGAGCGGTCGTCAGTGAAGGTGACGAACTGCACGCTATTATAGGGTGTGCTGCTCCTCCGCACCACAATATCTTGTAGAGTAGCGGCGGCGCTCACGCTCGTCGGATCGCTCCAACTCGTCGCCGGCGGCGCGCTGCTGCGTGCGGCTCCTCCGGCGCCCGAACGTGGTCCGTTTCCGCTCGCGCTCCGCTGGTCGATCGACCTTGCGGATCCCCCGGTCACGGGTGCTTCTCCCGTCGCCGACGCTGACCGCGTCTACATCGCGACGAGCGGCGGAGCGGTGGTGGCGTACAACGCCGCGGACGGGCATGAGCGCTGGCGGCGCGAGCTGGCCGCCGCGCAGCCGCTCATCGTGGACGCCGGGATTGTATTCGCCGCAACCACGTCAGGCATCCACGCGCTTCACGCCGAAGACGGCCGCACCGTCTGGGAGAGTCCCGTCGCGGCAACGGCTCCGATGCTTGCGCATGCCGGATGGCTGATCGCGATCGCCGGCAAGGAGGCCGTCGCCTTGCGTACGGCGGACGGCTCGGGCGTCTGGCACAACGAGGTCGGCGATTCGGTATCGCAGCCGGCGATCGACGGGGATCGCCTGTTCGTGTCGCTGACGAACAAGCAGGTTGTCGCGTTGTCGGTGCCGAGCGGCGCCCCGCTGTGGGAGCGCGCGCTCGACGGGGTGCCCGAATCACCGTTCGCGACGAACGACCGCGTCTACGTCGGCGCGTCCGATCGGCGCTTCTACTGCCTGAAGCAGCAGAACGGCGAAGTGGACTGGACGCAGCGGATCGGGTCGGCGCCCGTCGGCCACGCCGCAGCCGATCGATCCCACCTGTACGTCGTCGCACTCGACAACGTGCTGCGCGCCTACGACAAGGGGAATGGCAACCAGCGGTGGACGCACCCGTTGAAGCGGCGCGCGGCGACAGGTCCGGAGCTGCTCGGTGCGATGGTGCTCGTGCCGTCGGCAGCGTCGCCGGAAATCTGGGTCTGGACGCCAGCGGGTAAAGCCGGCGCCGCGGTGACGCTCCCCGCCGAACCGGCGGTCCCGCCGACGTTCGTGGACCGCGGAGCGGACGGCGCGTTCATCTTCATCGTCACGGGCGGCCTGGCGAATCAATGGCGCCTCGCGCTGCTCGCGCCCGCACCGGACCTTCCGCTCCTGCCGTTCGACGTCGTGCCGGGGACTGTGCTGAAGCCCGAGGAGCCGGTCGATGGCCCCGTGTCGTCGGTGCAGCGCGCAAGGTTCGTAGCGCGCAAACTTTAGTTGCGCGATCAGCCGCACCGCATCGTCATCTCCTCGCGAACCGTACGCGCGAGGCGCTCGACGCCTTCTTCGATTCGCGCGGGCGATGGCGCGGAGAACGACAGCCGCATCGTGTTTGGCTGTGTTGCTTCGACGAAGAACGCCTCCCCGGCCACGTAGATGACGCCGTGCTCGACGGCGCGCGCGATCATGCGATCGGCATCGAGGCCCTGCGGAAGCGTCACCCACAAGAAGAAGCCGCCCTTCGGCTCCGGCCACGTGACCGATCCATTGAATGCGCGCTGCAGCGCGCGCACCATGACCGTGCGCTTCTCCTGATAGTGCTGCCGCAGCAGCGGCAGCTGTCTTGCCAGCACTCCGCGCCGGCAGGCCTCGTAGACAATCCGCTGATCGAGCGATCCGGTCTGCAGGTCCTCGGACTGTTTCGCCGTCTCGATCTTCGTGATCAGCGCGGACGCCGCAGCGATCCATGCGACGCGGTACCCGGGCGCGAGGGTCTTCGAGAAGCTGCTCAGATAAATGACGCGCCGGTCGCTGTCATCGGCCTTGATCGGGCGGACGTCCGCTTCGGTGGCCGTGTCCTCGAAGTACAGCTCGCGGTACGGATCGTCTTCCACGATGAGGACGTCGCGCGATGCGGCCCACTCGAGCAACCGCCTGCGCTTGTCGAGCCCGATGAGCAGACCCGTCGGATTCTGAAAATTGGGGACGACATAGAGGAACTTGACGCGTTGCCCGTCGCCGCGCAGGCGGCGCAACGTCGCGTCGAGCGCGTCGAGATCGACGCCGTCCGCTTCCTGCGGTACGCCAACCATGCGCGCCTGCACGTTGCGGAATGCCGTGATGGCGCCCGTGTAGGTCGGGAGCTCGACGAGCACGATGTCGCCAGGGTCGAGCAGGACGCGCGCGACGAGGTCGAGACCCTGCTGCGATCCGGTCGTAACGATCAGGTCCTCCAACGCCGTGGGGATCCCACGGACCTGCATGATGCCGCCGATCGCTTCGAGCAGCGGACGATACCCGCGCGTTGGCCCGTATTGGAGAACGGCGCCCTCGCGCGTGCCGAGCAGGTCCGCGGCAATCGCGCGGAAGTCGTCCCACGGGAACGTCTCGGGCGCCGGATAGCCGGGCGCGAAGGAGATGATGTCGCGCCCGGACGCGAGCAGCGTGCCCATCCGCCGGATCGCGGATCCCTTCATCTGTTCGGCGGCGCGCGACAGGAAGCGATCGTGGTTCGTCATGCGGACCGCACGCCGGTGACTTCCCTGAGCGGGACGGGTGCGCGGCCGTCGGGGCGTGCGTACGATCGGTAATGCGTCAGGTACGCACCGAGCGCCGCCAGCGCGAGGTATTCGAAGACGAGTCCTCGCAGCAGCCACGCGGCGAGCTGGATGGGCAGCACGGCGAGGCCGATCAGCGGCACGAATGCGATCAATCCCAGGCCGGCGGTCGCGAGAATCGACGCCGCCGTCGCGACGACCACGACGACCAGCACCACGCCGAACACGGCGGCCACTTCGCGCAGGTGGGTCCAGATGAACCGCAGGGCGAGCCTCACGCCTGCACGCACGCTGACGTCCTCGATCGCGACGACCATCTGCGTCATCAGATAGAAGAAGTTGACCAGCGTAATCCAGACGATGAGAGCGCTCGACGCGAGCGCCGTGGCCACCGTCCACCCGAGCAGGAACGCGGAGTTCGCCGCGAGCGCGTAGCCGCCGAGCACGATCCCGA
>JAICSD010000451.1 GCA_025937075.1 Vicinamibacteria bacterium
GGAAGCGGCCGAGCGCGGTCGAGTAGTACGTGACGGCAGCGACGGCGCCGTGCGGCACCTGCTTCGTATCGAACATGTCGGAGCCGGGAACCGCGACGAGGCTCCAGGTGTTGTTGTTCGACTCGCTCGTGGACGGATTCCGCGGATCGATGATGGAGACACCGGCGACGTTGAAGTTGTAGCGGTACGCGCCCGGGTCGAGCGGACCGACGGTCGCTTCCCATACGCCCTCGTTACCTTTCGTCATGGCGGTGCCGCGGCCGTTCCCTGGAATATCGGAGCCGCGCAGCGAGACGTCCTGCGCCTGCGGCGCGAGGATCCGGAGCGTGACGCGCCGGTCGGGCAGCACCTCCGGAGAGGTGACCGTGGGTCCCTGCGGCGCTGCGCCGCGTCCTTGCGACGGCGCTGCCGGTACGGTCGTCGGCGGCATCTGCCGCGGCACTGGCGGCGCGTCCTGCGCAGCGATTCCTAGAGTCCAGCAGGCGAAGACTGCTGCCGATGCAAACATGCCTGTTCCGAGCCGATGCGGATATGTCATTAAGGGCCTCCCGCTATTTCGCGCGCCCGCGCCGCGCGAGCCACAACATGGCGCCGCCGAAGATCACCATCACGATGCCCCACCACAGATTGATGTTCACGCCGACGACGTGCACGCGTTCGACCGTTCCGTCGATCGCGAGGATCGCTCCGCAAATCGCGAAGAGCAGCCCGATGGGAACTCGAAGGTCGAATGTCATTTCACCAGAAGATGAGATTGAGCGCGGCGACGAGCGCGAGGACGACTGTGCCGAGGAGCACCGGGCGCTGCCACCACATCAGGCCTTCGTCGCTTGGACGCGGCGTCAGGCCGTAGACCAGCCCCTTCAACTCCGCTTCCGCCTTCGCGGGCGTCGCAAGGCTGATCGCGATCGTCACGACGAAGCAGATCGTCCACGCCCAGGAAGCGCCCCAGAAGTTCTGCGCCATGTCGGATGGGTACTGATGGAGCACGGCAAGCTTCGGCAGCAGCGACGCGCTGGCGCCCGCAACGCTCGTCAACTCGTAGTGGAGCGCCGCCGCCGCCGTGCCGGACACCAGTCCCCAGAACGCGCCGTGCCCCGTCGTCCGGCGCCAGAACATGCCAAGCAGGAAGGTCGCGAACAGCGGCGCGTTCACGAAGCTGAACACGAGCTGCAGCATGTCCATGATGTTGTTGAACCGCATCGCCACATATGCGGTCGCGACGCTGATCAGGATCCCGACGACCGTGGTCACCCGGCCGACGCGCAGATAGTGCGCGTCGCCTGCACCCGGATGGACGTAGGACTGATAGATGTCGTAGGTCCACACGGTATTGAACGCGGTGACGTTCCCGGCCATCCCCGACATGAAGCTCGCCATGAGCGCCGTCAGGCCGAGACCCATCAGCCCTTCGGGATAGTAGCGCGCCATCATCATCGGGAGCGCCATGTTGTAGTCGTACGTGCCGGCGGACGTCGTGGGCAGCAGCGGGCCGGCATCACCGAGGGGATGCAGCGTCAGCGCGAGCGCCATGATCCCGGGAAGGATCACGAGAAACGGAAAGACCATCTTCGGCATCGCGGCGATCAGCGGTGTGCGGCGAGCCGCGTTCATCGAATCGGCCGCCATCGCGCGCTGGACGACGAGGAAGTCCGTGCACCAGTAGCCGAACGACAGCACGAAGGCCAGCCCCATCATCATCCCGAACCAGTCGACGCCGAGCGGGTTCGCGGAGGCGCTCCCCATGTTCGCCCACGCGTGGACGAACTCTTCGGGCACACGCGCGCTCAGCCCCTTCCACCCGCCAATCTCGCGCAGCCCGAGATACACGAGCGGCGCGAAGCCGAACACGATGAGGAAGAACTGAAGGACTTCGTTGTAGATCGCGCTCGTCAAACCGCCGAGCGCGATGTAGACGAGGACGACGACCGCAGAGATCAGGATGCACGCGTGCAGGTTCCACCCGAGCAGGAGCGACAGCAGCGCGCCCATCGCGTACATGCTGATGCCGGACGAAAACACCGTCATGACCGCGAACGTCAGCGCATTGAACGCGCGGGTCTTCTCGTCGAAACGCAGTTTCAGGTATTCGGGGACGCTCCGCGCGCGCGAGCCGTAGTAGAACGGCATCATGAAGATGCCGACGAACACCATCGCCGGAATCGCGCCGACCCAGTAGAAATGGCTCGTGAGAATCCCGTACTTCGCGCCGCTCGCCGCCATGCCGATCATTTCCTGCGCGCCGAGGTTCGCCGACAGGAACGCCAGCCCGGCCGTCCAGGCGGGAATCGATCGGCCGGCCAGCAGGAAGTCGTCGCTGTGGACCATCCTCCGCCGGAGGGCGAACCCGATCCCGAGGACGAACGCGACGTAAATGCCGATGATCAGCAGATCGATGAACGCAACGTGCATGGAGGCTGATAACGTACCACATGAGGTGTGTCACTCAACCGCCGGCCGGCGGCGAACGTCAAATCGCGCTGTGAGGTCCGCATGAACGACATTCGCCTGGCGATTCGCGCCCTGCGCTCGACGCCGATCCTGTCCATCGTCGCCGTCCTGTCGCTGACGCTCGGGATTGGTGCCAATACGGCGATTTTCGCCATCGTCGACACTCTCCTCCTCCGAACGCTGCCGGTGAAAGACCCGGGCCGGCTCGTGATGCTGGACGAAGCGACATCGAACGGTCAGACGTCCTGGACCTATCCGATCTGGCAACAGATTCAGCAGCGTCCGCAGCTGTTCGAGGCCGCGTTCGCCTGGTCGTCGACGCGCTTCAACCTGGCGCCGGGCGGCCAGGCCGAGCTGGTCGACGGCCTCTGGGCGAGTGGCGGCATCTTCGACACGCTCGGCGTCGAGGCAATGCTGGGACGCACCTTCACCGGCGCGGATGACGCGCGCGGCGGCGGCCCGGACGGTCCGGTTGCGGTCATCAGCTACGCGTTCTGGCAGCGGCGGTTCGGCGGCGCAGCCGACGCGATCGGCCGCACGCTAAACGTCGAGCGGGTGCCCGTCACCATCATCGGCGTCACGCCTCCCGAGTTCTTCGGCCCCGAGGTCGGCCGCACTTTCGACGTGATCCTGCCGCTCGGCGTCGAGCCGCTCGTGCGCGGGAAGGAAACGTGGCTCGACGGACGATCGACATGGTGGCTCGGGATCATGGGTCGGCTGAAGCCGGGACAGTCGGTCGAGTCCGCGACGCAGGCGCTCCTGAACGTTCAGCCTGCGATCCGCGAGGCCACGCATCCGGGATGGAGCGGATACCTCGGGGATCCCTTGGCGCTCCGCCCGGCCGCGAGCGGCGATTCCTCGTTACGGCGGCGATACGAGCGCCCGCTGATCATGCTCCTGATCGTCGTCGGGCTCGTGCTCGTCATCGCGTGTGCCAACATCGCGAACCTCCTGCTCGCGCGCGCGACCGCGCGGCGCCACGAACTGAGCGTCCGTCTGGCGCTCGGTGCATCGCGATGGCGGCTCGCACGGCTGCTGCTCGCGGAGAGCCTTGTGCTCTCCACCGTGGGCGCCATCTTCGGCGTGCTGGTCGCATTCTGGGGCAGCCGTGTGCTCGTCGCGCAGCTCTCGACGAGCACGAATCGCGTGTTTCTGGAC
>JAICSD010000175.1 GCA_025937075.1 Vicinamibacteria bacterium
CGATGCTCGATGGACGATGAAAGAGATTTCGATCGAGGATGAGCTCGATCTTCACTCGTTCCGTCCGAAGGACATTCCGTCCGTGGTCGATGAATACCTGATCGCTGCACACGCAAAGGGATTGCGGCAGGTCAGGATCGTCCACGGACGCGGCACCGGCGTCCAACGGGGCATCGTGCAGAACGTGCTCGACCATCACCCCCTCGTGGCCGCATTCGACGACGACCACGGCTCGCTGTTGGGCGCTACGCTCGTGGAAATCGTGAATCCCTAATCCCTAATCGCCGATCCTCGAATCGCCAATCCGCAATCCCGAATCCCGAATCCCGAATCCCGCATCCCGCATCCGGGATTGCGGATTCGCGATTCAGGATGGGGATTCGGGATTCGCGGATAAAGGATGCGAGGATTGGCGATAAGGGATGAGGGATTAAAAAATGCCGGGAACGATTCTCCAGCGCACCCGCTCGATGTACTCCCGGTATTCCGGATCGCGCGCGAGCGTGCGCTCTTCGTAGACGGCGCGGCGCAGCAGCGCGGCATCGGACAGCACGATCAACGTGATGTTCCACGCCGTGGGATTGGCCGCGACGAAGGCCACGTGCGTGATGAGGTATCCGAGGTAGATCGGGTGGCGCAGCACCCGGTAGCATCCGCTCGACACGATCCCGCGGTTCGCCGGCAGCAGGCCGAAGCTGCGTCCAAGCGACAGCTTGCCGACGATGACGACGAGCAGCCCGACGGCGGAAATCGCAACGGTGATGGCTTCCGGCGCGAGCGCGGTCACGTGCGCGGGATACACCAGCGGCGGCCCCGCCATCGAAAGTGCCGTCAGCACCCGCGTCGGCCAGCTGCGGTCCACGAGAGACGCGCTGCGACGGACGATCGTGAGCACCACGACCAGGCTCTCGCTCGCGAGGAGGAGCGGCCCGGTCATTCGTCCCGTGGCGAAGAAGTCGGACGCGATGCGAATCGCGAACAGCGTGAACACGATGCCGACCGCCAGACGGGCGGAGAACTCGATGGGATCGAACGACCGCGCCTGCGGCTCCGCCGCGTCGACTGCCGCCATACCGGAATACGGCGCCGTCAGCGCCGCCGTCATCTGCCGTTTCATGCCTCCACCGCCTGGGACTCCTGCTCTTCGAGGAAATAGCTTGCGCACGCCGCGTCGAGCAGCTCGCGCGTGATGACCGGCTCGCGGCTCTGATAGCGGCACATGTCCACGACCTGCTCGATGAGATCCCGGGGATGGCAGGCGCGCATCTGCAGCTTGCGCGGCTGGTAATAGCGCCGCTGCAGGTACTCGATCATGACCGGGTCGTAGCGCAGTCCGCGTTTACGGCAGTTCATCTCGAAGATGCGGCCGTACTCGTCTGCCGTCGGGTTCTTCGCGGGAATCTTGTACGGGATCCGGCGCAGGAACGCCTCGTCCGCCAGCGACTCCGGCTTCAGGTTCGTGGCAAAGATGATGAAAACGTTGAACGGCACCTCGAACTTGCGTCCGGTGTGCAGCGTGAGGAAGTCCACGCGGCTCTCCAGGGGGACGATCCACCGGTTGAGCAGATCGCGCGGGGGGATGCGCTGACGCCCGAAGTCGTCGACCACGAACACGCCGCCGTTGGCCTTCAACTGGATCGGCGCTTCGTAGAACAGCGAAATCGGATTGAACGTCAGGTCGAGCATCTCGAGCGTCAGCTCGCCGCCGACGACGATGACCGGCCGCTTGATCTTCTCCCACCGGCGGTCGATGGGCGTCGCCATCACGACACTCTGGCTGTCGTTCGCCGTCGATCTCGAGATGTGGCTGACCGGGTCGTACATCGTGATGGTCTGGCCGTCGACGTCGATCGCGTGCGGCACGTACATGTCGCCGCCCAGCGACTGACCGATGCCCTGCGCGACGACGGTCTTGCCGTTGCCCGGGGCGCCGTAGAGGAACAGCGCCTTGCCGGAATTGACGGCGGGCCCGAGCTGGTTCAGCAGGCTTTCGGCAACGATCAGGCTGTCGAAGCCGCTGCACAGCGTCTCGCGGTCGACCCATGGCTTTGCCGCCATGCACGCGCGCACGTACGCGTTGTATTGCGCGAGCGGAACCGGCGCCGCCCCGATGTAGCGGCTGATCTCGAGGAAGCGCGCGGCGCGCTCGCGGCCCAGGTCGGTCAGCGCGTAGCGATACCCGGCGTTTCCGGCGCCGCTCGTGCCGCGTACTTCGATCAGCTTCTCGATCCGCGCGTGCTGGATCAGCGCGTCGAGCACGGTGTACGGGACGCGCAGCGCTTCGGAGAGCTGCGTTCCGCTGTTCTCGCCGGCCACGAGCGTCTTGAGCAGCAGCTGCGCGAGCGTGTCGGGATGCAGTCCCGTGTCGGCAAGCGTCGCCGGCGGGCCCGCGGGCGTCGGCGACAGGCTCGCTCGTGGCGGTGCTTCGGTGGCAATCGCAGTCGCACTCATGGCTCTATTTGGCCTGCTGGGCCATCGGGACGATGACCTGGATGAATTTGATGGCCGCGGGCCCGATGGTCACGACCCAGATGGCCGGGAAGATACAGATGGCCAGCGGGAACACCATCTTCACGCCGGTCTTCGCCGCCGCTTCTTCGGCGCGCTGGCGCCGCTTGGTGCGGAGCGTCTCCGAGTACACGCGCAGCGACTGCGCCACGCTCGTTCCAAACTTGTCCGTCTGAATCAGCATCGTCACCAGCGCGCTCAGGTCGTCGACGCCGGTGCGATCTGCGAGGTTGCGCAGCGCTTCCGGTCGCGGCTTGCCCGCGCGCATCTCGAGGTTCAGCAGCCGGAGTTCGTCAGAGAGTTCCGGATACGCGAACGCGAGTTCCTGGCCGACGCGCTGGAGCGCCTGGTCGAGGCCGAGGCCGGCCTCGACGCTGACGACCAGCAGGTCGAGCATGTCCGCGAGCGAGAGGCGGATCCGGTGCGTGCGGCGCTTCGCCATGCGCGCAAGCACCATCCCCGGCAGCACGTATCCGAGGCCGAGCGCGCCAAGAGCGTAGAGCAGGTTCGGCCGCGTCACGATCGAGGTCGACAGCAGCGTGAACAGAATCAACGCGAACACGATTCGGACGCCGAAGAAGATCGTCACCGCCTCGTCGCGGCGGAATCCGGCCTGTATGAGCCGCAGGCGCAGCGTGCCCAGTTCTTTCGGCGATTTCGGCGCGCGATCGCCGACGCGCTTGAGCATCCCGATGAGGCTCTGGTAGCGCGGCTTCTCTTCCGTGGCCCGTTCGAGCGTCAGCTCTTCGAGCCGCCGGTCGATGGCCATGGCCCGAGCGGGCATCAGGAGGTACGCCGCACCCGCGACGATCGCCGAACCAAACACGAACGCGAGCAGCGGCATGATCATGGTCATCGTTACACCTCGATCTTCACGACCTGCCGGATCCAGAAGTACCCGATGGTCTGCATCACAACAGTGGCGCCGAGCAGCATGTGGCCGATCCGCTCACGGAAAAGCAGCTGCATGTGTTCAGGGTTGATGAAAGACAACGCAATGACGAGGAACACCGGAAGCGCCAGCAGCACGTACCCCGTCAAACGTCCGTGCGCGGTGTAAACGCGAACCTGTCGCAGGATCTTGAAGCGTTCGCGGACGACGTGCGCGAGGTTTTCCAGGATTTCCGAGAGGTTGCCGCCGGTCTCGCGCTGGATGAGGACGGCGGTCGCGAAGAACCGAACGTCGAGCAGCGGGATCCGTTCCGTCAGATTGTTGAGCGCGTCCTTCAGAGGCAGACCGAAGTTCTGCTCGTCGAAGGTCTTGCGGAACTCGGGGCCGATCGGCTCCGACATCTCGTCGGCCACCATCTTCAAGCCCGTCGCGAACGCGTGTCCGGCCTTCAGCGCGCGAGCGATCAGATCCAGCGCTTCGGGGAACTCCTCTTCGAATCGGCGAAGCCGGCGCTTCCGCTTGAAGTTCAGCACGAAGAACGGAATCGCGAACCCGATCGCGCCCCCGATGAACCAGCCGACGTTCATCCGCATCAGCCGGTACGCGACCATGCCGCACACGGCTGCGCCGCTCAACGCATAGAGCGCGAGCGAGCTGATGCTAATCTTGACGCCCGACTGTTCGATCCATCTGCCGAGCTGAGTACCGCGCGTCGTGCCGCCGAGCATCCGCTCGATTGCGGGCAGCGGTCCCTCATCGCGCGTCTTCAGCAGATCGATCGATTTCTCCTCGTCCTCTTTCGTGTGCGAGATTTCGCCTAGACGCTGGTCGAGCCGGCGCTGCTCCATCCTGGCGGGAAGCGTCGTGAGCGCGTAATACGCGCCGAGCACGACTCCGCTGCCGAGCAGGAACATGAAGACGACAGCCACCATCAGCGCACCTCCGTAACGCCCTCGAACATGTCGGGCGGCAGGTGAATGCCGGATGTCTTCAGGCGCTCGCACGCCTTCGGGCGGACACCGGTCGCGCGGAAGCGCCCGATCACCTTCCCCTCGGGCGAGACGCCGAGCTTCTCGAACACGAAGATCTCCTGCATGGTGATGACGTCGCCTTCCATGCCGGTGATTTCCGAGATGCTGGTGACTTTCCTGGTGCCGTCGCTCATGCGCGACTGCTGACAGACGATCTGCACGGCCGACGCGATCTGCTGGCGCATCGCGCGCTCGGGCAGGTTCATCGTCCCCATCGAGATCATGGTTTCGATACGCGACAGCGCGTCACGCGGCGTGTTGGCGTGGACGGTCGTCAGCGATCCGTCGTGGCCGGTGTTCATCGCCTGGAGCATGTCGAGCGCCTCCTCGCCGCGGACCTCGCCGACGACGATGCGGTCCGGCCGCATGCGGAGCGCGTTGATCACGAGCTGCCGCTGACGGATGGCGCCCTTGCCTTCGACGTTGGGCGGCCGCGTCTCGAGGCGCGCCACGTGTTCCTGGTGAAGCTGGAGTTCGGCCGCGTCCTCGATCGTGACGATGCGCTCGCGTTCGGAGATGAACCCGGACAGGACGTTCAGCAGCGTCGTCTTGCCGGCGCCGGTGCCGCCCGAGATGATCATGTTGAGCCGCGCGCGGACGCAGTGCTCGAGGAACTCGAGCATCGGACGCGTGAGCGATCTGATGCGGACCAGGTCCTCGGCCTTCAGCCGGTCGGCAGGGAATCGGCGGATCGAGAGTAAGGGACCATCGACGGCGAGCGGCTGGATGATGGCATTCACGCGCGACCCATCCGCGAGGCGCGCGTCGACCATCGGCGAACTGTCGTCGACCCGCCGTCCCACGCCGCTGACAATCCGATCAATCACGCGGGCGAGGTGCCGGTCGTCCTGGAACGTCGTCTGGACGCGTTCGAGCTTGCCCGCGCGCTCCACGTACACGTACTTGTAGGTGTTGACGAGGATGTCGCTGATGGACGGATCGCGCAGGAGCGGCTCGAGCGGTCCGAGCCCGAACACCTCGTCGATGATCTCGGCGAAGATGCCCTCCCGTTCGGCCATGCTGAGCGGGATGTTCTCCTCGGCAATCAGATCGAAGAGCAGCGAACGGATTTCGCCTTCGGCGCGCGACCGTTCGGCGGACGCGAGCGCCTCGAGGTTCAGCCGGTTCAGCAGCTTGCGATGAACGTTGCCTTTGAGCTCGAGATACTGCGGCCGCGGCGCTTCCGCGCGGGGCGCGGGCGGCGCAGGTGCAGGTGTCCGTCCGGGCGGCGGGTTTCCGTTACCGCCGGGTCCGGGCTGCGGGGTCGACAGAATCGAAAGCGGTGAGCTCATGATCTCGGGTTCTCAGGGGTCTCGGATTCTCGGGTTCTCGTTAGAACATGCCGAGGAAGACGCGGCGTTTTTCCGTCTCCGGCTTGGCTTCCTCGTTCATGCCGACCAGGTGGCGCGTGAAGCTGTCGAACTGGGCGGCGATTTCTGAATGGTTCGTCGTCGTCAGCGGTACGCCAGAGTTGAGAGCCGTCGACACGGTGCGGTAGTCGCTGCCGAACGTGTGGTGGATGCCGTAGCCGAGGGCCGTTTCGATCTGCTTCGGCTGGATCAGGTGCTGGTCGGATGCCCGGTTCAGCAGGATCTTGATCCGCTCGCTGCCGGCGCCGAGCTGGCGGACGCGCTCGACCAGGCGCTGCGCGTTGCGGATCGACGGCACGTCCGGGTTCGTGACCAGGAAGATGGTGTCCGCGGCGTACAGCGCGGACGCGACCGTCGCGTTGATGACGTTGCCGGCGTCGATGACGATGAAGTCGTAGATGCGGGAGAGCACGCGCAGCAGCTCCTCGATGGCTGGCGCGTCCTGCGCGTTCGGACGGTCGAACTGCTCCGAGCTGGAGAGGATGTCGAGCCCCGACTTGTGCTTCGAGATGATTTCCTTCAGGAAGTCCTTGTCGAGGCGGTGAAGGTTGTCGATCGCGTCGATGACCGTAAAGCGCGGGCGGACACCGAGGAAGAGCGCGACCTCGCCAAGATGCGACTTCAGGTCGACGACGATCGTCGATCGCTTCGTGAGGCGGGCGAGTTCGACGCCGCAGTTCACCGCAACCGTTGTCGTGCCGGCGCCGCCTTTGGCGCCCAGAAACGCGTGCGTGACGCAGGGTGGCTTGGCGCTGGCGGTCGCGGCTTCGCGACGGGCGGCGGTCCTGCGGACGGCTCCGTGGAAGGACTCCTCCATGGCGCGCGCCGCGTGCGTCTGTTCTGTTCCGTGCCATGCGAAGAATTCGTTGGCCCCGGCACGCATCGCCTGGAGGATCAGGTCCGGCTCCGCGGCGGCGGCAACGGAGAAAATGGAAAGGCTCGGGCTGCTCGCGCGGAGCCGCTCGATGGCGGCCATGCCGGACGAGGCATCGACGCGGATGTCCACGACAACGAGATCGGGCGCGCTGCCCTCGGCAGTGCGCCCGCCTTCGATGATTCCGACCGGCACGCCGCAGGCGCGGATCAGCTTCGAGACCTGCCGTTTGAATTCGTCGTCGTAGCTGACGATCTGCGCCGTGAGTTGAGCCATTACTGCACCAGCCGAATCGTTAACGGGAGCGCCGAGTTCGGCGCCGGGCCGTTTTTGTCGTAAATGCCGGTGATCGTCGTGATCACGCCATAAATGTTGTTGCCGGATACTCGCTCGGCGAAGAACCCGATCCAGTTCGCCGTCTTGAGATCCGCGTTCCGGCCATTGCGTTTGCCGGCGTCGTAATAGACCGGGTCGTAGAGCGGAATCGGGAAGATTCGCGGGCTGTGCGAGCCGAACGCGCTGTTGATGACCTTCAGGTTGGCGCTGTCCCACTGCGCGTTGGGATCGCGGTTGATCAAATCGGTGATGCCCTGGACCGTCGGCCCTTCCATGTTGCCGGGTTCCTGCACCAGCAAGTCGCCAACGTGGTAAACGGTGGTGTTGCAGTTGCCGATATTCCAGCGATAGTCGTCACCGCCCGTGTCGTTGGTCATCGCGAGCGAGAAATAGAACGTCGGCGTGATGTTGTTGCCGGTACCGGCGCGAATGACCAGTTCCGTACCTTTGTCCCGCTCGTTGCTGTACCCGGTGTAGTTCGGATTCGCCGTTCCGTCCGCGTTGTAGGCCGGAATGTAAATGTCCGGATTCGCAAGCGGCTGGCCCTTGTTGTTGTACGCGTCGTAGGTGTCCGTCGGATCCCACGGCCCGGTCTGCTTCTCAACCCATTTGTCTGGAATCGTGAACGGCTTGACGCAGTCCATCGCGTTCGACGGTGCGGCTTCCGCCGTCGCCACCGCTCCGATGCTCGCGGACCTGACCCCGAAATACTGTGCGATGAGCGTCGGGATGGGATTGCCGCGTTCGGAGCTGCGCCACACGGTCACCCGCACGCGGCTCTGCTCCCCCGTGGTCGGGTTCTGGAGGAACTCGACGTCCGTTGGGTTCGACGACACGTCTCCGCCCATGACCAGGTTCGCGTGAGCAGCCGTGAGCGCGCTCGTCACGGCCGGTCCGCCGGCGCTGTGGTCCGTAAAGCTGTCGTACACGAGAGCCGTGGCCCCGGCGAGTGCACCCGAATCCGCCGAATTCTGCGCCTGGCTGCGCGCGGTCATGAGCATGCCGACATCGATGGCAAGCATGCTCGCGCTGAGAAAGGCCATGAAGCCCAGACCCACGAAGACGTAGGTCATGCCTTTTTCGTCGCGGCGGAGTTTTTCGATACGGCGCATGAGTGTTGCTCCTGGCGGTGTCTCCGGGGCGTAAAGGCCCGGGCCACAGTTGCTCTCACAGGCGGGGCGTGAAGCCCCGCTCCGGCGGGGCATAAAGCCCCGCCCTACGAGTTCTATCTGCCACCCCCGGGCTTGGTCGGTGCTGACGCGGGCGCAGGCGCGGTCTTGGCGACCTCGGCCTGATACGCCGCCTGGGCTTCGCGGAGCCGTTCGGCGGCATCCGCGAGCGACTTCTCTTTCTTCTTCTGTTCGTCCTGCTTCCTGCGGTCGGCTTCGGCGTTCTTCTTCGCGACCTCGGCTTCGCGCTTCGCGCG